>NZ_JAPVLS010000119.1:0-25000 GCF_027158125.1 Streptomyces sp. H39-C1 | reverse complement strand
TCACGCCCCGACACCTGGACAACGACCATCATCTGCACTGGTCACGCTTCCGACGCCGCAGCCAAGCCCGCGCCCGCAGATGCCACTACCAACGCCGAGGCCACCACCCCCACATGCGGTTGCAGTATTAGGCTTATCGGTCCCTGCGGCGGCAGCGGAATCGCCTGATGGGGTGAGGCACCGCAGACGGCGGGGGCGATCCATAGGCTCGCCCCCGGCCAGAGCTTCTCCCTCGACCGCGCCGCTGCCCTTCAGCCTCGCCGCAGGCGACGACCGGTGCATGTTCACCTGCTGGCGCCCCCGCCTCTGACCGCTCCCGATCACGTGCGGCTGGGGACGCCTCCTGATCTGCGGCGAAGGGCCCTTGCCTCCTGCCATGATGTTTCTCATGCAGTGCCTGCCGATCCCGTGCCCCGCCCACCTCATCCCGGACGCCACGGGTCTCGACGCGTTCAACACCGCGTACTAGGCGGCCACGATGGCGGACGCCGTGTACGTCGGCGTCGAGCGCCGCGGCCGGCGCTGGGTGGTCAAGGCCGACACGCTCACCGCCGCAGAGGGCACGTCATCGACGACTGCGCGCACGAGGCTGTTCGTTGCGCCGCGATCCGTCTGGTCCGTAGCGGTGAGACCAGTTCCAGTTCGGGGCCGGGGTACTACACACTGAACGGCCTGGCGGGCGAGGACAGGGCCCGCGAACTCGCCGCACTGCACGCCGCCTTGTCCGGAGACCTGGAGCCGCTGGCCCGCGCCGACCGCCCTGTCCTCCTGACGCACGTCCCACGCGAGGCCGTTGATACTCAACGAAGCGGCGCACGCCGACTTCCGGCGGCTCCAGCCTGTCGGCGCGGTTTGTGGCCCGCGCACGGGGACCATGAGCGCATGATCTACGGCTGCCAGCGCGCCAAGGGCGCGCCCTTGCTCGGAGCACGTCCCGGACAGGACGGGCCTTTCGGCCGCTGGCCCGAGGCCGCCGGGGACGAGACGGACACCGGTGAGCCCGCCGCAGCGCTCGTTCCTGCGGCCCCGGGACAGGAGCGGGAGATGACGATGGCGCCCGGTGCTGGCCAGCTGGAACAACCAGAATGGCCTCGGCCTGCGGGGGCACAAGAAAGCGTGTGAACCACGAAGCGGACCGCGACACTGCAGCTGGCGCTACACCGCTGGAGGCGCTTTTCGACACCATCACGGCACGGTTGCAAACCGAGACCGCGACCGCCATCGCGTCCCTGCGCCAGCAGGCTGCCCGGCTCCTCGGCACCACCGCGCCGGAGCCTGGTGTTACGGGCGTCGGCGAAGCATCATGGGGTCGGCCTGAGCGTGCTCGCCGCGCGGGACCGTCGCGGGAGGGATGAGAGCAGTGGCGGCCAGCCATCCGCCCCCGGCAGCCGGTGGGAAGGCCGTGCGTGGGTGCGGCAGTCCCGGGTGGCCGGGCGGGCGGTAGCGGGACTGCCGGAGCACAGCCTAGTGAGCAGCCCGGCCAGCCGCCACGCCGCTTCCCGTAGGTGTCGCGCCCCACGAGGGCATGGGGGCGCCGGTGGGGGGCAGGGGTAGAAGATGGACGCTCTGGGAGAACTGCTGCAGGCCACCATGCGCACCCGGCATCTGAACGCGCAGGCGCTCGCGGACCGCACCGGTATCCGCACCCCGCGCATTCGTGCGTTCGCCCAGGACGGTGCCGACGGGCCCGTCCACCCCACCGGGCCAGAACTGGCCGAACTCGCCGCCGATCTGGCCCTGCCGCTGCCCCAGGTTCTGGCCGCCGCCCACGTTCCCGCCAGGATGCCGGCCTGACCCTGGCCCTGGCGGGCCCCGGCCCGGCCCTGATCGTCGTGCTGCTGCCCGTCATCCTCCTCGGCCTGCTCCTCGCCCTGGGCCGGTACGAAGAACACCTCTTCACCCCCAAAGCCCTGCGTCCTCACCGTCACCACGCGCAACATGCCCGCCACCCCCATCGGTGGAAGCGTCCCGGCCACCAGTGACTGGCACCCGGCCTCGTCAGGGAGGGTGGAATGCGAGCGAAAAGGTGCGGGGACGGTGCAGGGGATGTAGAAAACATGCACGGCGCGAAGCGATGCCTGCCTTGCCACCCCCCCGTCGAGGCAGCGCACGACCCCCCGGTCAGCTTCGTACCCCACGGATGGCCGCCAGCCCTACCGGCCGGTGGTCATCCGTGCGTGGCGGCCCGATCCCGGCCGCCCCATCGTTTCTGCGCTCTGGGCCGGGGCAGCCCCGCCCTGCGGACTGCGCGGGGTGTGCTCCGTGACGGCGGCGAGGTCCAGATCGAGGCGCCGGTTCATGTCCAGCTCACAACGGGGTGATCACTGGCGAGCGACGCGCATCAGGAGATTCCGGTTCGACCGCAGGGATAGGTCCCCCGCTGGAGGGGGCGGACGGCTGACTACTGCACGCGTCCTTCGGTCGCCGTCTCGTCCTCGTCTTCGTCGGGCAGATGAACGTCGTTGACGGCGATGTTCACCTCGACGACTTCCAGACCCGTCATCCGTTCGACTGCTGCGATGACGTTCTCGCGGACCTCTGCCGCCAGATCGGCGATGGCGACCCCGTATTCCACGACGACCGCCAGGTCGATGGCGGTCTGGATCTCACCGACCTCGACCTTGACCCCCTGGGTGACGCCCGCGCGTGCGCCGGGGACCATGCCGCGCACCGCGCCCATGGTGCGGGCGAAGCCACCGCCCAGAGCGTGGACACCTGGCACCTCCCGCGCCGCCATCCCCGCGATCTTCTCCACCACGCCGTCCGCAATGGTTGTCCTGCCCCGGGTCGCCGCAGCCGCGTCCGCTCCGACCTTTCCCTGCAAGGTCGTCGCGCCAGAGGCTCGGGGATCGCTCTTGGCTGCGCTGGTCGCCTCCGTCACGGGAAGCCACCTCCTCGATCAGGCGGGCCCCCAAGGGCCCGCGAAAGTATCGGCCACACTCCTACTCCTACCCGCCCGGGCCCGGACCCGCTCGTTGGGGGTCCGGTCGCGCCGGGCACTGGGTGTCGCGGTCATCGCAGGTGGCGTCTCCGCGTTCCTCGATGCGACCGGGACCAGCGCACCGCGGTGAAGGCCCAGGTGGCCACGAAGAGCACGATGGCGATGACCAGCAGGTATCCCAGCCCCTCCACCACCGCGCCGATGATTCCCAGCACGACAGCCACAAGGATCAGAAGCAAAAAGAGAGTCATAGCCATCGCCTCCACCGGCCCGAAGTTTGCAGATCGCCGCCGGGATGCCTTTCACCTTCAGCGTGCCTCCCTCTGCCCTCCGATGCCAAGGCCGGGCGCACAACCGGGCGCACATCTCCCGCGATCTCCTCGAAGCATCACACCGGTGCTGCCCTCATCCACCGCGGTGGGTACCGTGACGCATAGAGTGTCCTCTGACCTGCACGAATACCGAAGACAGTTCAGCCAGCACGCCTCATTCCTATTAGTTGCCGACGATAACGACGCCGCGCGCTGCAAAGATCGCAATGTCATGGAGCGGGCAATCAACAAGCTCAAGGTCTTCCGGGCCGTGGCCACGCGTTAGGACAAGCGCCGCTATGTGTTTCTCGGCACCGTCACTGCCGCCAGTGTGGTGATCCGGCTTCGTACCTGACCAGGACGAGCTCAGTCCTCCCAGTCGCGCTGAGGCTCGGGCACACCCACGGAACGGGCGTCTTCCTCGCCGGTGACACGGGCAGCCCCATTGCCGCGGGGGTAGCGAAACGCACGGTCGGCGAAGACGACGAACGCTTCGGCCCCGGTGTGGTAGTTGACGTACCAGCCGCCGGACGGAGCCAGGCAGTCTGCCAGCGCACCGGCCAGCCGCCCGGCGTCGCCCTCCGGGGCCGGGAGATCCAGCAGGGTCCACTGCCGGGGCTGCCTGTCTGTCGCGCTCGCGACCTCGATCCGCCGCACCGACGTGACCTGCAACGGCACGCTGTTCAACTCGCTCCCGACCCGCAGACTCTCCCCGATCAACACACCAATAAGCACACGATCCTCCTCGCCATCGACCCAGTCACGTTAGCGAGGAGAATCGAGCACCGGCACATGATCGGCTGGACAGGCATAAGCGAGGGCGATGAGCTCGCTGATGCCGACGGCGTAGAGGATCAGCACGGCGAGGGAGTCGATGCCCATGCGGGCGATGCGTCGTTGTGGGCGGAAGATCAGTCCGACTGCGTAGACGGCCGTGAGGAGGGCTCCCAGGCCGGTGAGGTAATGTCGGTGTGCTGGGCCTGTGGAAGGACCGCTTTGCCGGACAGCAGGTCGGCGACGACGAACAGGGTGGGCAGTCGCCCAGCGCCGGCGCTGCATCGACTTCTTCGCCGCCTCGGAGGCAGCGGCCCGCTTCGGCGCCGAGCACTACACACTCACCGGGACCGTCCGTAGCAAGGAGCGGGCGATGGCTGCGCCGGTTTCGGCGACATCCTGGGCTGAACGCGGACGTGAATGGAAGCGCGCTCACCGAATCACGCCGCCGACATAGTGGGTCTTCGAACTTGAGCGGTGCGCCCCCTAAGTGTGCCGACCGGCAGTCACTGTCCGTGATGGCCGGGTTGCCGACGGATCCTCCGCGTGCTCAGTCTTAACCTGCTGAAACCCGCTGGGCGGCAGCCCGATGAGCCGCGGCGCGAGCCGTTCTGGCACAACCTCGCGGCCAAACAGCTCTCCGCCCACAGCACCTCCCGCGCCAGGGGTAGGCAGCTGTCGCTGCGTCAACATTCGTTAATGCGAGAGGGGTTGCGATCAGTACATGTTCTCGGATCTCATTCGGGTATCGGGTATCGAGTATCGGAGGTCCGGGTGGCGAGCTGGGCGACGTACAAGTGCGGGTGCGGCCACCCGCGTTACCGTCATGGGGGACGCCGGTTCACAGCCGCCTGCGCGGACGGCTGTCTGTGCGCCGTATTCAAGGCTCCGCCGTTGGAACGAGGCGGGAGCGGTCCCGATCCGTCATGGCTCGGGCCGTCATTGCCCGAGCCGGACCGCAGACCGCATCCGTCCTGTCCAATCCAGGACCCGGACTGCAATGGCATGCATCCAGATGTGATCTGATCCTGCGCTGTGCGTTCTGCGACGCCTCTGTGGGTGTCACGGGCCGGCTTCGGTGTTCCGGCGGCACATGTCGGCCAGTGTCATGAGCAGCGGCACGTTCGGGACCTCGCTCACTGGCTTGCTGAACAGCGACCAGAACGTGCCTGCCCCGTTGATGGTCACATAGCCGTTGTCAGCGGACACGCTGCTGATGTCGGCCCACGGCACCAGGCCCGTCTTGCTCTGGATGCCGTCCGCGCTGATGGCGATCTTCCCGAAGGCGAGGGAATCACCACGCCGCAGCGCCTCTACCGCGCTGGGCAGCAGGAGTTGCGACACCCTCTGGTTGGCCCGTTGGCCGAGCTGGTTGTACCGCCTCGCCCAATGGTTCGGGTCGGCACGTCGGGCGTACGCCGAGTCCTTGTAGCTGCCCAGGAAGTGGATCTGGGCACCGTCGGTGCGGGTCAGTGCGTAGCGGAAGCTGGTCCCTTTGTAGCGGCCGTTGGTAAAGCGGTTGACGACGCTCTGGCTTACCGTCGCGATCTGGTCCCACCGGAACACCTGGGGCTCCGTGTCGGCCTGGTGCCGGACGACACCGCTCTCGAATGCGTAGATCCGGACCTTCGGGCGCGTCGGCCTAAGCGAGATGAACCATTCTACCGTGAACGCATCGTCAAACCGGCCGAGTTGGTGCTGCTCCGCAATCTTCACCACTTCGGAGGGCGCCCCTGCTTCCTCCGGTATGCGGTGACCGTTTGTGCTGCCGGGCGCGGCCGAGGGCGAAGAGGGGGGTCGTGTGGTGACCCAACTGACCACACCTTGGCGGTCAACGGAGAAGATCTTCAGATCGTAGCCGGTGTACGTGATGCGCCAGCTCATCCCCGGGATACCCACGACAATCCCGGCGTAGGGCGGAAGGCTCCGCAGGCGTTCGGCTGCGAGAGCATGGTCGTCATCCCCGCCCGCGCGCGAGTCCAGGTGATCCTGGAGGTGGGCGCGGGCTTCGTCCTTGGTGTCGAAAGTCCGGGCAGAGCACGAAACGGCGATGCCGTTCGATGCGCGTGCGTCGGCGGCGGCTCGAATCCAGCGATAGGCCCCCACGGGACCAGCGTAGCGGGTCTTCACAGCTGAGTGGTGTGCCCTCCGTGTGCGCTCTGACCAATAGTCACTGCGTTTGGTGGATAGGGTTGTTGGTGGCCTTGGCAGCAGGGCGCCCGTGGCCCTGGGCGATCTGTTCTTGAGGCAAAAGGATCACTGGGGAGCCACGGGCTTGGTCAACGATACGACGTTGCTGCTGGACCTCGACGGCGTGTCCGTCATGCGGGTCGAACGGCTTCAGTGCGGTGGGCGCCGGGTCCACCTGGCCACGGCGGAGGAGGCGGCGCGGGCCTGTCCGGCCTGCGGGGTCTTCGCCTCCCGGGTGAAGGGTTCAGCGACCACCCGGCCGCGTGATCTTCCCTCCGGCGAGAGCAGGTTGGAGCTCGTCTGGCACAAGCGCCGCTGGTGGTGCCGTGAGACGGCCTGTCCACGGAGGTCGTTCACCGAGCAGATCGAGCAGATACCGGCCGGGGTCCGGATCACCCGACGGCTGCGGGCTGCGTCCGGGCGGCGGGTGCGCGATTCCGGATCCACGGTTATCCAGGCTGTCCGCGATCTGCGCCTGTCCTGGCCGACCGTGATGAACGCCTTCCGCACCTGTGTCCGCGAAGTCGTCGAAGCTGAGCTCCCCGACGTCGAGGTGCTGGGGATCGATGAGACCAGGCGCGGGCGGACCGGCTGGGAGCAAGAGCCGGACACCGGGAAGGGGAAGATGACCAGGGATCGCTGGCACACCGGGTTCGTCGATGCGCTCGGGACCGGCGGCCTGCTCGGCCAGGTCGAAGGCCGCACCGTCGCCGACGTCCTGGCCTGGCTCTCGACCACGCCATTGACCTGGAGGAAGAACATCCGTCACGTCGCCATCGACATGTCGGCCACCTACCGCGCCGCGATCCGCACCGGCCTGCCCGACGTGATCGTGGTGGTCGACCACTTCCACGTAGTGCAGCTCGCGAACAAGATGCTCTCCCTGGTGCGCAGGCGCACCACCGCCGAGACCGTGGCCGGCGCGGACGCGCCACCGACCCGGAGCGGAAGGCCCGTCGCCGCCTGTTACGCAACCGCGAAGACCTCACCGACGACCAGTTCGCCACCATGTGGAACCCGCTGCTGGGCGACGGGAAGATCGGACAGACACTGCTGACGGCGTGGATCGCCAAGGAGAGCCTGCGCAACCTCCTGGCCCTGGCCCGCACCGGCGCGAGCCGGGAGCAAGTGGGCCACGCCCGCTGGAAGTTCCTCACCTGGTGCGCGGACGCGAACATCCCCGAGGTCCGCACCCTCGCCACCACCATCGACCGTTGGTGGACCGAGATCGCCGCGTTCATCACCACCGGCCACAGCAACGCCAAGAGCGAAGGCATCAACCGCGTGATCAAGCTCGTCGCCCGCAACGCGTTCGGCTTCCGCAACGCCGAAAACCAACGCCTACGCACACGCTGCGTCACCACCCGCCAAGCCCGCAGACACCTCCGCACCGTTCAACTTTGAGGACCCGACATAGTTTCGGTAGGGGACACCCCCCGTTTGGCGAGAGGACGGATCATGTTGCGCGCAGTGTGGAACGGCACGGTGATCGCGGAAGCGGCGCACACCGTGGTCGTCGAGGGTAACCACTACGTCCCACCCGAGTCGCTGCATCGCGAGTACTTCACCAGGAGCCCGGCGATGTCACTGTGCCCGTGGAAGGGCATCGCCAGCTATTACACCGTGCGCGTCGGCGACGAGGTCAACCCGAACGCGGCCTGGTACTACCCGCATCCCAGCCCTTTCGCCCGCAAGATCAGAACCACGTCGCGTTCTGGCACACCGGTGGCCGTCGTGGGCGTAATGGAGAGCGTCGAGGGCTCTGGCGCGGGCGTGTGACTAGCGCAACCGGTCGACGTACCCGTGCGTTTTTGGGCGTCGGCGGCCGGACGGCGGGGTGTTGGCTGCGGTCGGTTCAGGGGCGCAGGAGGTGGCGTACCGCGACGATGGCCTGCATCGCGGCCGCCGGACGCAACAGCGCGGGCCGGGGCCGGTCGGCCATCGCGCCGCGGGCGAGGCTTGCGGCGGTCACGGCGGCAACCGGCACCACCCATGTGGTGACCGCCGCGGCGCGGACGGCGCGGCTGGGTTCGTGTCGCAGTACCAGCCAGGTCCAGAATGCGGCGTCGGCGAAAGAGTCTGCGTAGTCGCCGAAGGGGGAGGCGGTGCCCTGGCGGCGGGCGAGGTGACCGTCGGCCAGATCCGAGGCGATCGCCACCACACCGGCCCAGCGGCCCGACCCCGCAGCCAGCGCGGGGAGGTTACCGCGGATCAGAGTCAGCACATCGGCGGGCGAGAGCCGGACGCGGTCTTCCAGCATCCCCAGGTGCAGGGCGCTCAGCGTCCAGCTGGCCGCCACCCATCCACGCCCCCGCCCGTGGGCCAGCGTGAGGAACCCGAGGTGCAGGGCAGTGATCTCCGTGAGAGCCCGTGGACGCCGGGCCGCCTGGCGCACTGACCGGTCGGCCGCGAGGGTGAGAAAACGTGCGACCGCCTGCGGGCTCCAGCGGCCCTGGGGCAGGATCCGCAAAAGCGCGTCAGTCGCAGTGCGGCTGTCGGTGAGATCGGATACGGACACGTGGGCCGGCCTTTCTTCGGGCGCGGGTCATTGAGCCCACGTTGGAGGGCCGACCCGTGGGCGGACGGCGAGCGTGGTCACCGACGGTCGCGGCGGCAGGGCGTAGCGTCGTGCCCGGACGGCATGTGGAGCGGATGGGAACGGACGTGGGTTATGGGGTGGGGCAGGCGGCTGTCGTTGGTGGCGGTGGCGGGTGGCAGTGTTGCGGCCGGGTATGCGGGGCTGGTGACGGGGGCCTTGCCGCTCGACCTGGGTGTGGGCCGGCGGACCCGTTCTCTGGGACCACAGGTGATCGACATCAGCGCGCCCAGGGACGTGGTCTTCGATGTGATCGCGCAGCCCTATCTCGGGCGAACGACCCGGGCGATGCGGGAGAAGGTGCAGGTGCTGGAGCGGTCCGCCGACATGGTGCTCGCCGCGCACTTCACTCCGGTAGCGGGCGGGCGGCTGACCGCGACGACGGCAGAGACCGTGCGGTTCACCCGCCCCGGCCGGGTCGACTTCCGCCTGGTGCGCGGCCCGGTACCCGCCGTCGTCGAGTCGTTCGTGCTGTCCGAGAACGGCCCGGGCACGCGGCTGGAGTACCGGGGTGAGCTGGGCACCGACGGGTGGGCGCTGGGAGAACGCTGGGGCCGTCTGGTCGCAGCACGGTGGGAGGAGACGGTCGCCGGCTCGCTCCGGGTAGTCAAGGAAGAAGCGGAGCGACGCGCCCGCCCCCGGTGACGCGCCGCGCCCGCACCGGGCACCTCCGGCTGTCACTTCACGCGCTTCCTGCCGGTGACCAGTTCGGTGATGTACTTCTGGCCGTTGGCATACGCCTGGTCGTGTGTGTAGCTTTCGGAGACGTACTGGCGTCGGCCGGTTTCCTTGTCGGTGACGAGTACCCGGAACCCCAGAGCGCTGCACCCGCGCCTAAACGGGACGCCTACGCCCATCAGCCCCTCTGCCACATCAACGGCGAAACGATCGCGGCTCACCGGGCCGGGCACAGTACGCTCCTGGCTGCGGCCGGCCCCGAATCTGAATGGTCCGATGCGGATGGTGCGTCGCATGACGCCTCCCTGCCCGTATGAGCCAATTCTACGTGTGATGAGCGGGTGCGGGGTTCTCCCAGTCGGTGGGGGACCGACCCGCCGGTGCGCACCATAAGCAGACACACGTGCCCCTGGGTTTCCGAGGCATCCCGCCTGCCATCTCGGCGGCGGGATCCCGTGTTGCCCATGGTCGTGTGGATGAGGCGGTTGTTCGGTGAACGGCCTCACAGGTCTCGGCCCCAGCCGGGCGTAGCGTTCAAGCCATGGTGCTGCGTTTGGTGCTGGGCACGGTGTACACAGCGATGGCCCTGGGCCAGCTCGTCTCCTTCGGGCGTATGCCCTCGATTCTGGCCGCGTACGGGCTGGTGGACGGCGTTGCGGCGACCGCGCTCGCGGTGACCCTGATCGCCGGGGAGCTGGTGTGCGGCATCTGGTTCCTGGCCCACCCGCGATCGACGGCGCGCACCCCGGTGTGGATCTACGCGGCCGTCTCGGTGATGTGGGCCGCGCTGGCGGTGCAGGCATACGCCCGCGGTCTTACGGTCGCGAACTGCGGCTGCTTCGGGGTCCGCCTGTCCCAGCCGTTGTCCTGGATCGTGCTGGTCCAAGAGGCGCTGACCCTCCTGTACGCCACGGTGCTGCTGCGTGCCGCCCGCCGGGCCCGGGCCGACACCCCTCAGGCCCGTACCCGCACGGGTGTGGCCCACGACGATGACCATGTGGAGATGCGATGACAACAGACGAGACGGCACCGGCGACGGATCAAGGAGCGCCGACACCGGCGGCACCGGTCAAGCGGGCCCGGGACGAGGTGTTCATCGAGTTCACCAAGTCGATCTGCCCGATCTGCAAGACCCCGGTCGACGCCCAGGTCAACATCCGCGAGGGCAAGGTGTACCTGCGCAAACGCTGCACCGAGCACGGCCCGTTCGAGGCCCTGGTCTACGGGGACGCTGAGGAGTACCTGTCCTCGGCCCGGTTCAACAAGCCCGGCACCATCCCGCTGGTCTTCCAGACCGAGGTCAAGGACGGTTGCCCGAGCGACTGCGGGCTGTGCCCGGAGCACAAGCAGCACGCGTGTCTGGGAATCATCGAGGTCAATACCGGCTGCAACCTGGACTGCCCGATCTGCTTCGCCGACTCCGGCCACCAGGCTGACGGCTACTCCATCACCCACGCCCAGTGCGCGAGCATGCTCGACGTCTTCGTGGCCTCCGAGGGGGAGCCGGAGGTGGTGATGTTTTCGGGGGGCGAGCCGACCATCCATCAGCACATCCTGGACTTCATCGACCTCGCCCAGGCCCGGCCGATCAAGAACGTCACGCTGAACACCAACGGTATCCGCCTCGCCTCCGACAAACGGTTCGTCGCCGAGCTGGGCGAACGCAATCAGGTGCCGGGCAAGTCGGTGAACATCTATCTGCAGTTCGACGGATTCGACGAGCGCACCCACCGCGAGATCCGGGGCCGCGACCTGCGGAAACTCAAGCAGAAGGCACTCGACAACTGCGCCGAGGCCGGGCTGACCGTCACCCTGGTCGCCGCCGTCGAACGCGGACTGAACGAGCACGAACTGGGCCCCATCATCACCTTCGGCATCGACCACCCCGCCGTGCGCTCCGTCGCGTTCCAGCCCGTCACCCACTCCGGGCGCCATGTCGCCTTCGACCCGCTGAACCGGCTTACCAACCCCGACGTCATCAAGCTGATCACCGAACAGCGGCCCGCCTGGTTTCAGAAGGGCGACTTCTTCCCCGTCCCCTGCTGCTTCCCCACCTGCCGCTCCGTCACCTACCTGATCGTCAACGGCGAGCCGGGCAACCGGACCGTCCTGCCCATCCCGCGCCTGCTGCAGGTCGAGGACTACCTCGACTACGTCACCAACCGTGTCATGCCCGACGCCGGGATCCGCGAGGCCCTGGAGAAGCTGTGGTCGGCCTCCGCGTTCATGGGCACAGAGACGACCCAGGAGAAACTGCGGGCCACCGCGCAGGCCCTGGACTGCGCGGACGCCTGCGGCATCGACCTGCCATCGGCCGTCAAGGACCTGGGCGACAAGGCGTTCATGATCGTCGTCCAGGACTTCCAGGACCCCTACACCCTCAACGTCAAACAGCTGATGAAGTGCTGCGTGGAGGAGATCACCCCCGACGGACGGCTCATCCCGTTCTGCGCCTACAACTCCGTCGGCTACCGCGAACAAATCCGCGCGCAGATGTCCGGCGTCCCCGTCGCCGGTGTCGTACCCAACGCCCTGCCGCTGGCCGACCGGCTCACCGACACCGCCTACGGCTCCAAGACCGTGCGTAGCGCACAAACCGCCGCCGAATACGAACAGGGCCCACGATGACCGCGCCCGACGAGAGCACCCGCCTGCCCGCTGCGGCCGGCGACGAGCTCAAAGCCTGCTGTGCCGCCGCGTACTCATCCGACGTGGTCGCGCTGCTGCTCGGCGACTCCTACCATCCCGGCGGCACCGCCCTGACCCGGCGCCTGACGGGCCATCTCGCACTCACAGACGCCAGCCGCGTTCTCGATGTGGCGTCCGGCCGCGGCACCACCGCCCTCCTGCTCGCCGACGCCTTCGGCGTGTGCGTGGACGGCGTGGACTACTCGCCGGCCAACGCCGCCCTCGCCCAGGGCGCGGCCGCCGCCGTGGGACTCGCGGAGCGGGTCACCTTCACCACCGGTGATGCCGAGCACCTGCCCTTTCCGGACGGCGTGTTCGACGCCGTGGTGTGCGAGTGCGCCCTGTGCACCTTCCCCGACAAGGTCCAAGCCGCAGCGGAGTTCGCCCGTGTCCTTCGGCCCGGTGGACGGGTCGGCATCGCCGATGTCACCGCCGCCTCCGACCGGCTCCCGCCGGAACTGACGGGTCTCGGCGCGCGGATCGCCTGCATCGCCGATGCCCGCTCGCCGGCCGAGTACGCCGAGATTCTGGCCGCCGCCGGGCTCCTTACGATCCACACCGAGCGCCATGACGCGGCCATGACCCGCATGATCGACCAGATCGAGGCGCGGCTGAATCTGCTACGGATGACCGCCGCGGCCAGACTCGACGACGCCGGCGTGGACCTGGCCGCGGCCCCAGCCGTCCTCGCCGCTTCCCGCGCCGCCGTCGCGGACGGCACCCTCGGCTACACCCTGCTGATCGCCGAGAAATCCCCCTGACGGCCCCTCCCTCTACCGGCCGTACGTAAGCGCCCTCACATAGCGGAACAGCCCACCGGTCCTAGCGTCGACACGAAAGCAGGCACCCGCAGAGGCGAGGACCTCTGCCATGGCAACCACCGTGCAGGTATCCCCGAGAGGCTCCGTTATCCCGGTCCACGCAGCGTGGGGCGCCGCATTCAGTGCGGCTGATCGCTCTTGGGCGGCGGCGGGTTTGGGAAGTAGGCCGTTGTCCCGACGCGGGGCGGCGGTGGGATGGTCCCACCCGCCGCGAGCCAGGCCGGCACGAATGCGGCCCGGTCACCGTCCAGCAGGTGACAGGTCCTGGCGACTCCGCTCAGGCGGCGGGCGTGTGCCTCGACTTGCTCCATGGCCATGTTGTACGCGGCCAGCAGTCCGGGAGCCGTCATTTCGTTTCTGCCTGCCACGCTGGAGACCCTCACCTGATAGCCGCCTTGGCCGTCGGGCCGGTAGTCGACCTCCACGTGATCCGGTTCGACGGTGCCTGCGGGGCGGTCACGGGTGCCCTGGTCGCCGACGCAGGCGGCGCACCCGTGCCAGGGCCGGATGCCCGGCGGACGGCCGTCGCACAAATGCACCCCGTGCGGGTCGTGGAAGACCTGCAGACTGCCGGGGCAGCCGCCACCGTGACATTCGAACGCTCCATCAGCCTGATGCAGCAGGAGCGGCCCCGGACACGACGGTGTGAGAGGCAGCGCCCCGTACGTCGCTTCCAACAAGGCCAGCGTCTGTTCAACACCCCAAGGTGCGCCCGCACTGACGCTCCGGCCGTTCTTCCTGTGCTTCCCCTGACGCATCGACCGCCTCCGTTCCGAATCCCAGTACGGCAACGAACGGCAGTACATCAGGTTGCGCACGCCACGAGCCCGCTCCGAGATCTTCACCGGCATGGCGGATCGCCAAGGCAGAGCTCCGCCCAGACGGCGACTCGGCTGGGTCAACGCATCGCAGCGGGCACCATCGACGTGGATACAGCGAGGAAAGCGGGGGTCGGTCTCGGCGAGGGCGGCCGGCTTGCGCGTCCCGTTGGTGTCGGGGGCATCAAGGTGCCCGAAGGGCATTCCGCGCCGAGATGACCAGGAGGCGAGCGCCGCTCAGCACGGTGGCGGTGCAAACACCCGCGAAGGCCCAGATAATGGCCGGTTCCCCGGTACGGACTCCCACGATCAGCAAGCAGATCGAAGCGATCGACGCTGCCGTCATGAAGGCGGCCTGGCAGCGAGGACCGAACGTGGCCTGCCGCCAGGGACGGCGTGAGGGCGATCCGAGGCTCCGCAATCGGCGATCGAGCCGCCGATGATGGCGCAGCCCGGCTTCGATCTCTCCCAGGGCCCGCCGCTCACGTTCGGTAAGACCGACTCCGCCCACTGCGATCGCCTCACCCTCGCCGGGATCTGAGAAGCGCATGCCCGCGTATTCGATTCATTGTCCCACCGCCCCGGTCCACGGGGAAGTGGGGACCGCAAGGATCGATCAGTCGCGTCGTAAGGAGTCACTGGCACGATTTCGCACCAGGTACGGCGTACGGTCGTACCGCCACTGTGTGTAACTGGAAAGGGACCGAGATGGACGCACCTGACAAGGGACCGGGACCACGCCACCCACCCCCCGAGCCGCAATCGCCGGAGGACGGCGCGAGCGCAGCCGGTGCCGAATCCCCCGAGCCCCCGGGAGAGGACCGTGTCTCACCGGAGTCTGTGGAAGGGCAGAACGACTCCGAGGCCGATGCCGTCT
This sequence comes from Streptomyces sp. H39-C1, assembly GCF_027158125.1. Lineage (NCBI taxonomy): Bacteria > Bacillati > Actinomycetota > Actinomycetes > Kitasatosporales > Streptomycetaceae > Streptomyces > Streptomyces sp. H39-C1. Next base: position 10,306 of record NZ_JAPVLS010000119.1, on the reverse strand, counting down.
CGGAGCCGCAGCCGGAGTCGAAGGCGGAGTCGGTATCGAGGCCGGGGCGGCTACGTGCCCTGTTGGGTTCCGGTCCGCCACCGGGACCCGCCCGGCCGGGGTTCTGGCGCAGCCCGTTGCGCGGTCCGTGGCTGACCTCGGTGTTCGGGTTGGTCCTGCTGGTGGGTATCACGGTGCTGTTCGTGACCGGGTTGCTGTCGTACGCGGCCTACAGGCCTGCAGGCTGCACAGGGCCCACCCGAAATCGACCTCGCCGCGGGTCTCCGACCACTGCACCTGCATCAGGGCGGCCTCCGCCTCGGTGACCGGACGGCCGCCGCCCGCGTGAAGGCGAGGCCGATGACGCAGGGCGCTGCCCCTGTTGCTGAAGTGCTTGCACAACTGCACCAGGTAACGACTCGCACGGTCTGTGCGGATCTCAGCTTCGGCGGGGTACATGGCAAGCACCTCGGCGGGTTGAGGGAAGGCTGACCCCACCCACATTTATCGATACACACTGTCTCTGTCAATACGAAGTGTCACTTCCTGAACGCCTTGTAGGCTGGAGGGATGCCGAAGCTGTGGACAGAGACCATGGACGCTCACCGCGCCGCGGTACGCACTGCGATTCTGGATGCCGCCGCCGGCCTGGTCTCCGAACGCGGCCTGGCGTCGGTGAACATGTCCCAGATCGCCGCCCAGGCCGGCATCGGCCGTGCCACGCTGTACAAGTACTTCCCGGACGTCGGGGCGGTCCTGCTCGCCTGGCACGAACAGCAGATCCGCGCCCACTTGGACCACCTCGCCGCCGTCCGCGACCACCACCACGAGCCGCAGGCGCGGCTCGAAGCCGTGCTGCACGCCTACGCGGCCCTGCTCCACGAACGGCACCACGGCGAACTCGCGGCCCTCGCGCACAGCGGAGACGTCTCAACCCTGCACCGAAGCGAGCACCTAGGCCACGCCCAGCAGCACCGGACGGGCCTTATCGCCGACCTCATCGCCCAGGCCGCACAGGCCGGCGACCTCCGCGACGACGTCGCCCCCCAGGAGTTGGCACAGTACTGTTTGCACGCCCTTGGCGCCGCGGCCGATCTTCCATCCAAAGCAGCCGCCGTGCGACTTGCCGACGTCACCCTCGCCGGCCTGCGCAACCCGCACTGAGTGCTCTCGCCCGAAGGGACGTTTCGTTCAAGCGGTCCGTTCGCGCGTGGGGCGTCGATCCATCCGCCGGGACGGGTAGCCGTCTCCAGTCCTCGTTCGCCAGCGAGGGCCTGTTGCTCTCGCAGCGCAGCAAGGCAACCCCATGATTCCGTTGCGATCCCGCTGGGCGCGCGGAACCCAGGTGCCTTCGTCAGCGCGAAGCGCTGTTTCTCCCGCCCTACCGCCGCGACCGGCATTTCCGGTGTAGGAACCATAGAGATGGCAGCCCGTGACCGTGCACAACGTCGGGTTCAAGCTGGCCTCTTCGATCTTCCTCCAAGCAGCGGCAGCGGCGGCTGAAGGAAGTGCGCAGGGCGCTGAACCTGGAGGAGCGTGCCCGACTTCGTCGAACTACGTGCCGTCGTGCTCCGCGCCGACGGAAGGCGCCCACTTCGGGCTCTTGTCACCGTCCTGGGCTTCGCGGCGGGCATCAGCTCTCGTCATGTGTTCGCTTCCCCGCGCCAGGCGGGGTTCGCCGACCTAGGGAGGCCGGGGGCGCCCCACAGCGGGAACCAGCGGCTCAGGTCCTCCTCGATGCGCAGGTCGTCCTTGGCCGTGGCCCTGACCTGGAGTTCCAGCGGATTGTCGCGCTTCTGGCCGGGCAGCGGCGCGAACGGGTAGAAGGTGCCCCGCTTGTAGAGGTAGACCAGCGCGAGGGGGCGTAGTTCGGCGTCGTGGAAGGTGACCAGAGAGCACAGGAGCTGCGGGCCGAAGCCGCTGTCCTGCAGGGCGGAATTCACCGCGTGCAGGTCGTTGACCAGAGCGGGCAGGTCGCCGGGGTCGCGGCGGGAGAGCAGCCACGAGTACCCGTACGCGTCACGGCTGAACTCCACCGGTACGCCGCCCCGTTCGGAGTCCGCGTCCAGGAGGGCTCGTACCTCCTGTTGGACTTGGGCGAATGCGCCGCCCTCGATGGCGGCGAAGCACACCGAGCCCAGGCCGGTCGGGGTGAAGCCGATGTCGGCCTGGAGGGTGATCGCTGCCGAAGGCAGGCCGAAGAGCTGGTCCAGGTCGGGCTTGACCGGCTTGGTCCGGCCGAGCAGGACGTCCAGGAATCCCACGGGTCCTCAGCTCCTTCTCTTCACGCCTGGCCACCCGGTTTCCCGCCCGCCTCGCCCAGCTGCACGGAGATCTCCGCGAGCGCCTCGATGCGGCGTTCCAGGCTGGGGTGGGTGGAGAACATCGCGGCCAGCGCCGTACCGGGCCCGAGGGCCGGGGTGAAGAAGAACGCGTTGAACGCCTGGGCGGTACGCAGATCCTTGGTCGGGATACGGGCGATGTCGCCGCTGACCTTGATCAGCGCGGAGGCCAGCACAGATGGTTTCCCGGTCAGCATGGCCGCGGCGCGGTCGGCGGCCAGTTCGCGGTAGCGGGACAGCGACCGGATCAGCAGGAAACTGATGCCGTAGACGAGCGCGGAGACCGCCATGACGATCGCGAGGAGGGCGGCGGTGTTCTGGTCGCGATCGTTGCGTCCGCCGAACAGCTGGGAGTAGAAGGCGAAGCGGACGATGAGTCCGGCGATCACACCCAGGAACGAGGCGATGGTGATCACCGCGACGTCGCGGTGTGCGACATGGGAGAGCTCGTGGGCGAGGACGCCTTCGAGTTCGTCGGTCTCCAGGCGGCGCAGCAGTCCGGTGGTGACGCAGACGACGGCATGGTCGGCGTTGCGGCCGGTGGCGAACGCGTTGGGCAGGTCCATCTCGGAGATGGCCACCCGGGGTTTGGGCATGTCCGCGGTGGCGCAGAGCCGGTCGATGACGCCGTGCAGCTCGGGCTGTTCCTCGCGGCTGACGAGGTGGCCGTGCATGGAGTACAGGGCGATCCGGTCGGAGAACCAGAACTGCGCGACCAGCAGCCCGGCGGCGATGACGATCACCAGGACGACGGATTTGAGCAGCACGATCAGCGCGGCGATGAACGCCACGTACACCAGCCCGAGCAGGAACATCGTGACCACCATGCGGGCGGTCAGCTGCCGGTCGGGCTCGAAACGGCTTCGCATCGTCATCACCCCGGGATCAGACCCTCGTCGGAGAGAAGTTCCCGCACCTGCCGCAGACTGGTGTCCTCGTCGGGCAGCACCAGGTCGGAGGGCGTGATCCTCTCGTCCGGCAGCGGCGTGCCGAGACTGCGCACCGCGTCCAGCAGGGCCGCCACGGCGGCGGTGAACGCGGTCTCGTCGCCCGCGTCGGCGGCCGGCTGCAGGGCGGAGTCCAGCTCGTTGAGCCGGTCCAGGTGCTGGTCGGCGATCTCGTACTGGCCCTCGCCGAGAATCCGCATGATCATGATGTCACCTTCTGGTCCGGCGGGTCCTTCGTGGGCTCTGCACCCTCCACTGCCGGCGGGGTGGCAGAGGCCGGGAGCTGGGCCTTCATCCGGGCCAGCTCGATCTCCACGTCCTGGCCCGCGGTGACGGCCTCAATTTCTGCCTGGATATCGTCACGCCCGGCCGGAAGAGTCGCGTCCTCCAGCGCGCCGGAGGCGATCAGCTCGTCGAGCGCACCGGCGCGTGCCTGCAGCTGCTCGGTCCTGTCCTGGGCGCGCTGCATGGCCAGGCCGACATCGCCCATCTCCTCGCCGATGCCGGTGACGGCCTCGGCGATGTGGGTCTCGGCCTCGGCGGCGGTGTAGGTGGCCTTGATGGTCTCCTTGCGGGTGCGGAACGCGTCGACCTTCGCCTGCAGGCGCTGCGTGGCCAGGGTGAGCTTCTCCTCCTGGTCCTTTAGCGACGCCTGCTGGGTCTGCATGTCGGTGACCTGGGAGGCCACGGCCGTGCGGCGGGTGAGCGCCTCACGGGCCAGGTCCTCCCGCCCCGCGGCAAGTGCCTGCTCCGCCTGGCCCTGCAGCTTTCCCGTGGACTGTTGCAACTGGGTCACCTGCAGCTCGACGCGCTTGCGGCTGGTCGCCACATCGGCCACGCCGCGCCGCACTCTCTCCAGCATCTGGAGCTGCTGTTCGTAGGAGTAGTCCAGGACTTCGCGCGGGTCCTCGGCGTTGTCCAGCGCCTTGTTCGCCTTGATCCGGAACAGGGTGGCGATGCGGTGAGTGATGCTGGTCATGGCGACCGCCGTCCTCTCAGTCGGCTTGATGGTGTTCCGCGCGACCCGCGGCCGGTCGTGTCCCGCTCCGGGCTCGGGACGCTGCCTGCGATCCGGGGGCGTCGCGCAAGGTGTCGGCGGCGCAGAAGACCGAGGCAGCAGCGATGGTCACACCGCCCCACAGGCCCCAGGCTGCGGCGGGCAGATCGCCGGCAATGAGCGCCGGAGCAGGCAGCAGACCGGCCGCGAGGAGGACGGGGGCGCGGTGGATCGAGCGGGCCAGTCCCGATGCGTTGCGCCGGTGGCTCCAGGTGAGATGGACGGCGCAGGCGGCGGTGGTCAGGGCTCCCAGGGGGATCAGGGTCCAGGCGAGCACTTCCATGTCAGGTCACCTCCGTGCCGGGGGGACGGGGCTCGGCGCCTGCGGGGCACCGTCGCGCGGCCTGGCCGGCGCCCGGCGGAGCCGCCTGGGCCAGGTGCCCGCCGGCGTGGGTGTCCTTGAGCAGCGGGAACCGCTTGCCCAGCAGGTAGATGGTCAGCGGGGTGCCGTACATCTCGGTGAACAGCGCCACCAGGAACCACCATGCTCAGCACGCCGTTCGACATCGGCGCCAGCGCATCCATGATAGGTCTCCTGCCGTCGCCGTGTGGTTCAGCGGAAGGGCTTGTGGTCGTGTAGGTCGCGGTCCTTGGGTGCGTCGTTGTGACCACGCCCGCGCCTCTGTATGTCATCGCCGCTGTTCATGCCACGCATCATGAAGAACATCATCAGCGGGCAGGCGAGCACGATGAGAGGCAAGGCCAGGTTGCCCAGTGGTACGCCGAGCGCGAGTGCGCCAACCACGGCGATCGCGACCGCGATCGCGTAGAGGCCGTAATTCCTGGTGTTCTTCATGGCCAGTTCTCCTCTTGGGAGGGGCATCAGTGTTTGGTGACAGGGCCGGAGGAGCGCAGGGCGGCGAGGCGCCGCTGGTACTCGTCCTCGTCTATGTCACCGCGGGCGAACCGCTCGGCGAGCGGTTGCTCGGGCGAGGTGCCGGCGGGGATGGGGGGCTGCTCAGGGGCGTGATTCAGGGCGCGGAAGAACAGGACGGCGGCGGTGATGATCAAGGCCCAGAACAGGATCATGCCGGCTGACACGGCGAACCAGCCCCAGCCGCTGACGTCGTGGTCGTGCCAGAACATCATCGCGATTCACTTTCCCGAGCTCAGGGGCTGCGGGCCGGGGCCCGCCGTCCGGTCGGCGTTCTCTGTTGTTTCCCACAGTCGCCCTCACCCGGTGTCGCGCACAGGGCCATCCGGCCCCCTGCACGAGGCCGGTCAGCTCTTACCTGGCAGGGGTACCGGGGCGAAGCTGGGGGCGTGGGATCCTGGAGAAGGGACGATCTGCCATGAATATCGTCGATATTGCAGTAGTGGCCCGGCCGTGGCGTTGATCGCTGGTATGGGGCGATTCTTCTTCGGTCCTCGCAAGGCCCGCACCGCGCGGCTGGAGGGCGGGGTGCAGCACGTCGAGGTGACGGTGCGCGGCGGCTACAGCCCCGATGTCATCCGAGTCCGGCAAGGGGTTCCGGTGGAGTTGGTCTTCGACCGGCAGGAGTCCGGGGAGTGCACCAACCGGGTGGTCTTCCCTGACCTGCGGGTGAGTGCTGGACTGCCGGCGTATGCGCGTACCACCGTGCGTGTCGATCCGGCTGGGGCCGGATCCTTCGGGTTCGCGTGCGGGATGAACATGATCCACGGCACGCTGCTCGTCGAACCGGACAGCGGGGAACAGGATGGCGGGGAAAGCGCCCGGGACGGCGGCGAGGTACATGCCGCCTCCGCTTCGGGGCGCCGGTCAGTGATGCGGAAGCCGCCGAGGCGGAGGCCGCCGAGCGGCACGCGGAGATCACCGACCTGACGCGCCGGGTGGCCATTGGCGCGGTACTCGCCGCGCCGGTGCTCTTCGCTGTGATGGCGCATGAACTCTTCGGCGCCGACTGGGTGCCGGGCTGGCTGCTCAACCACTGGCTGCAGCTGGCGCTCATTACTCCCGTCATATTCTACACCGGGTGGCCCATCCACTCCACCGGCTGGCTGACCCTCCGCCACCGCGGCGCGGACATGAACTCTCTGATCACTCTGGGTACTTCGGCCGCGTACGGCTACAGCCTGCTCGTCACGCTCGTGCCGTCGCTGCTGCCCGAGGACGTGCGCGAGGTGTACTTCGAGGCGGTCGGGGTGATTCTTACTCTGATCCTGCTCGGGCGCCTGCTGGAAGCCCGCGCCAAGGCCGGCACCGGCGAGGCCATCCGGGCGCTGCTGGGCCTTCGGGCCCGCACCGCTCGGGTGATCCGCGACGGAACCGAGGCCGAAGTCCCCGTCGAGGACGTGCTCGTGGGCGACGAGATCGTGATCCGGCCCGGCGAGAAGATCCCGGTCGACGGCGACGTGATGTCCGGGTCATCGGCGGTCGACGAGTCCATGGTCACCGGCGAATCCATGCCGGTTACCAAGCGAGCGGGCGACACAGTCATCGGCTCGACCGTGAACACGACCGGGTCCTTGCGGGTACGCGCGAGCAAGGTCGGCGCGGACACGATGCTCGCCCAGATCATCCGTCTCGTGCAGCAGGCCCAGGCGTCCAAGGCGCCGATCCAGCGGCTCGCCGACGCCGTCTCCGCCTACTTCGTACCCGCCGTCATCGCCATCGCCCTCGCCGCCTTCGCACTCTGGTTCGTCGCCGGCCCCGCCCCCGCGCTCACCCTCGCGCTGGTCTCCGCAGTCGCCGTGCTGATCATCGCCTGCCCCTGCGCACTGGGGCTGGCCACCCCGCTGTCCATCATGGTCGGCACCGGCAAGGGCGCCCAGGCGGGCATCCTCATCCGCTCGGCCGAGGCCCTGGAGACCGCCCACAAACTCGACACCGTCGTCCTGGACAAGACCGGCACCGTGACCGCGGGCAAGCCCGTCCTCACCGATGTTCACGCGGCCGACGAGTTCGACGAGGCCGCGTTGCTCGCGCTGGTCGCGGCGGCCGAAGCCGACAGCGAACACCCCCTCGCGGCCGCAGTCGTCACCGGTGGCCGGGGCCGAGGGCTGAGCCTGCTGCCATCGTCCGGTTTCGACTCCATCACCGGCAAGGGTGTGCAGGCCGGCGTGGACGGCCATGCCGTCCTGGTGGGCACCGCCCGCCTGCTCTCCGATGTGGGCATCGACACCAGCGCCCTCGCCCCGGTCGCGGCGGAACTGTCCGCCCAGGGCAAGACCCCTGTCCTCGCCGCCGTCGACGGCCGGGCGGCCGGGGTGCTGGCCGTAGCCGACACCGTCAAGGACGACTCCGCCCAGGCCATCGCCGCCCTGCACCTACTCGGCATCGACGTCGTCATGCTCACCGGGGACAGCGCCCGCACCGCCGCGGCCATCGCCGCCCAGGTCGGCGTGGACCGCGTCCTGGCCGAGGTACTGCCCGAGCACAAGGCGGACGAGATCCGCCGCCTGCAGGCCGAGGGCCGCACGGTGGGCATGGTCGGCGACGGCATCAACGACGCCCCAGCCTTGTCCGCTGCCGACGTCGGCCTCGCCATCGGCACCGGTACGGACGTGGCCATCGAGGCCGCCGACATCACCCTCATCTCCGGCTCCCTGACCGGCGTCGTCACCGCCATCCGCCTGTCCCGCGCCACCATGCGCAACATCCGGCAGAACCTCTTCTTCGCGCTCATCTACAACGCCGTCGGCCTCCCCCTCGCCGCCGGCGCGCTCTACCCGCTGTGGGGCATCCGCCTCAGCCCCATCGTCGCCGCGGCCGCGATGGCCCTGTCCTCTCTGTCCGTAGTCACCAACTCCAGCCGCCTGCGCCACTGGCACGCCACCCCACTGCCGACCGCCGCACCGGCCCCGGTCGAGCCCCAGGTCGAATCCGCCGCCGACCGGACCTAACCCATGCCCGCAGACGATCTCGAGCACGACGACCAGTGACTGCCGATAGACCAAATGCTTAGAAGGCACTCGCCCTACGCGCCGGGCCAAGGGCGCTGACCTGTGCGAACGCACTTCCCTGGCGTCACCCCCCACAACGTGGGGGACATATGGGGGAAAGGCAAACCCCTGAGGTTCAAGGGGACGCGGGTGGTCCTCGTAGGCCGTACGTGCAGTCTCCCACGCTGCCTCCACCAGGCTGAAGGCCCCAGTGGAAACAATTCTGCCCCTGCTCGGCGTTGTTGATCTCGGTGCCGAGGAGGGGAAGGTGTCGGGTCTGAAGCTGTTCCAGACGACGAAAAGCGGCGTGACCGAGGTCGCGCCGCGTCTTGCTGAGGTCGAGGCGGATGGGCAGGGCCTCATCGAGGCGCACATGGAGACGCTGCTGGGTGTCCGTTTCCTGGCGAGCGAGTACGGCACAGGGCCGGTGCACGGGGGCCGGATCGACTCGCTCGGACTGGACGAGAACGGGTCGCCGGTCATATTGGAATTTAAGCGCGGGGTCGACGCAGGGGTGATCCATCAGGGGCTCTTCTATATGGCGTGGCTGATGGACCACCGGGCGGAGTTCGAACACCTGGTCCGCGACCGGCTCGGGGTGACGGCCGCGTCCCAGGTGCTGTGGAGCGGACCGCGCCTGATCTGTATCGCCGGCGACTTCACGCGCTACGACGTGCACGCCGTACGCGAGCACCGGAGGTCGATCGACCTGGTCCGCTACCGACTCTTCGGCAGCGACCTGCTCGGCCTTGAGACCGTGGCGTCCGTGAGCGGCGGGCCACAGGCACCCCGGCGTGCGCGTCGGCAGGCGGACGCACGGGCGGCAGCCGACGTTCCGGGTGCGTCGATGGTCGAGCTGGCGAACGCGGTCGATGAGGCGTTGCACGGTCTCGGGGACGGCGTGAACCGTGTTGAGCGCAAGCAGTACCGGGCGTATCAGCGTCTACGGAACTTCGCCTGTGTGTGGCCGCCCCAGCGGAGCAAGCTCCTGGTCTACTTGAAGGTCGACCCGAAGTATGTCGACCTCGTTCCCGGGTTCACCCGGGACGTATCCGGGCTCGGCCACCACGGGACGGGCGACTTGGAGGTGCAGCTCCGCACGGCGAGGGACGTGGAGCGTGCGCAGGATCTGTTCCGGGCGAGCTACGCCGCGGCGTGATCGCTTGATGGCACGGTGGCCGTGAGCGCTCGCGTTTGGTCTGTGGTCGTCGGGTGGTGCCTTTCGTCGTTCGGGCAGGTCGTGGCGGTGGACTATCAATGATGCGCGGGATCGCCGGTTTGGCTAACCGGCGATCCCGCGCTATGTTGCGCCGCTCTGACGTGCCGGTGATCAGCGGGTGGGACTGGTTGCGTGGATGCCTGTGACCGTCGAGATGGCCAGCGGCGTGATGCCATGGCTCGTCCGGCGTTCGCGGCCATCGGCCTGTGCCTGGCGGGTGCCGGTTCCGTGCGCGAGGTTCTCGGTGAGGTCGGCCAGCAGTGCGCTGGGGGTGCGCGGGGACGCGGTGAGGGTCCAGGTGGGGCGGTCGGGGTTCGGGCCGGCCCAGATGGTCCAGGTGGCGAGGTTTCGGGTCGGGTGCTGGGCGGCGAACGCATCGAACTGGACTCCCGCGTGTGCGGTGGGGGACGTCCAGCGGATCCAGCGCCCGTCCACGGTGTGCTTCCACCCGGCCTCTGCGAGGGGCTGCGTGGCGGCGGTGACGGTCTTTTCGTTCACTGGGGTGCCGACGGCTGTGTCCCAGCCGTCTCCGCCGGCGAGGTGCTCCAGCAGCTCGTGCAGCACGGGGGGGTGGCACCGGTTGCGGTGAGAATCCACATGCGGTCCGAGACCGGTGTCTCGTATGCAGCGACGGTCCAGGCGGTCTCGTGGGCGGGGGCGTCGTGGATGCGCTCGATGCGCAGGGTCTGGTCTTCGTGGATCGCGTGGGTCGTGTCGTCGGACCAGGTCCGCCACTTCGCCCAGTCGTCATGAGCGGCGAAGAATGCGTCTAGGAGAGCATCGTGGTCGCCGGCATCGGTTGCGTACGCAGGGACGGTTTCCGGTGCTGGTGTGGGCTGAGGTTCGACGCCGGGTATGGCGAAGGATGTGCGGGCCTGGACGGCGTCGTGCTCGGTGT
>NZ_JAPVLS010000118.1:0-25123 GCF_027158125.1 Streptomyces sp. H39-C1 | reverse complement strand
CTGACATCGCCCGCCTGACCGCGAGCGCCGCGCAGGACCCGCTGCTGTTCGCCGCACCGGCGGTGACGTGTCTGCGGGGTCTCCACCGGCGCGGGCACTTCCCCACGGAGACGGACGTGCCGGCCATCGTCGGCCTGGCGCTGGCCGATCACTCGATTCCGGCCGGTGAGCTCGCGACGATCCTGTTCACCTGCCGTCGGACCATGGCCCATGTCCTGCTGGAGCGGGAGACAGCCGCCGCCGACCCCGACCGGCAACGGAGGATGGACCTGCTCGTCGCTCTGTCCGAGCAGGGGTCCGGGAGCGAGGAGCCGCGGATCGGGGAGGCGATCACGCGTCTGCTTCCGTCCGCTCCCGAGCCAGGACCACTGCTCGACGCGATCCGCAGGCTGCGGCACACCGACGCCGAGGACACGGTGATCGCGCACCTGACCTCGGTGCCCGCGGCTGCTCTCGACGCCCTGGAAGCCATCGGCGGGCACCGGACGGTGGCGGCGCTGCGGGAAGGGCTCGGTCTCGCCGGAGCGGAGAACCCGGGGGTCATCGCACCTCACCTGCGCGCCGTACGCGAGCGCGCCCTGGAACTGCTCTGGCTGCTGACGACCGATCCGGAGCAGCGGCGCGCTCTCCTCGGCCGTCTCGACGCCGCCGATCTCCCCCGCCGTATCGCGGCCGACCTCGGCGGCCCGGACGAACAGGAGTTGGCGCTCCTGAGCTCCCATCTGGACCCGGACGAGCCGGTCGCCTCCCTGTGCAGACTGGCCGCCCACGCGGCCGTCGGCACCCTGCCGGTCGTCGCGGACCTCCTGCTGCGCGTCGTGGCCGATCTCGCGGCCGAGGAGGCGAGCGGCGCGGCGCGGCCCGTCCGCGACCGGCCGCCGGCCGGCGAGCCTGCGGTTCCCGACGAAGTCCTCAATGCCGTGTGTGCTCTGGGGGTTCGTCTCCACGAACGCGGGAGGATCCGGCCTGCCTGTCTGCTCGACGCCACGACCGCGCGGGCGGCCGGTCATGCGCTGGTCGCGAGCATGGCGCTCGATCTGCTGGACCGGCCGGGCGTGTCGGACGGTGAGCGGACGATCCTGCTCGAACTGCTGCTGCGGGTGCCCTACGCGCGCACCCGCCGACGGGTGCACCGCCTGCTGCGGAATCGCGACCCGCAGGTGCGCAAGCACGTGATCGCGCTGCTCGCCCGTGACACCACCGGCGACGACGCCCAGGCGCTGTCGGCGTCGTTGATCGCGCTGACCGCCACCCGGGACGTCCAGGACATCCAGACGGTACGGCAGGCGCTGCTGGCCCTGGGCCATGCGCGGGCCCGCGGGGCCGCCGGTGCGGTCGCCGCGTGTCTCGACCATCCGAACATGAACATCAAGAAGACCGCCGCCGGGGTCCTGGCCCTGGTGGGCACGCCGGCGACGGTGCCGAAACTGCTGTTCCGGCTCGGCCACCACGACAATCCGGGGCTACGTGACGCACTGGTCGCAGCGTTGCGCGCCATCCTCGGCGCCGCGTACGCGGCGACCGTCCTCGCCGCCGCCGAGCACCCTCCGGAGGACGATTCCGGGCACGACTCCGGGCCCCGATCCGGTCACCACGGGGAAGACCGCACCCGGGGACTGCTGCTGGCGGGCCTCGACGGCGAGTTGTCCGCACGCGCGGTCCGCGCGCTGGAGCACCAGGCCTCCCCTGTCGCACCAGCTCTGCTCGCCCTGGTGGCAGCCGGCCGGGTCCACCTCACGGCCGGAACCGTCGAGGATCTGGCAACGGCCATGACCCGGCACGGAATCGACGTACCTCCCGGCAGCCGGCCGGCGGGGGACGGCCAACCGGACCGCGACGTACGGTCGTTGACGACCCGGGGCTGGGACCCCTCGGTCGCCCTCCGTATCGCCGAGCGGCCGGATCCGCCGACCGCCGGGCAGTTGACGGCGCTGCGCCCGTTGTTGGCTGACTGGCTCCGGCTGGCCACCGCGGAACCCCGCGTCCGAGGCCCTGTCCTGCGGTTCACCCTGCGCCTGTGCCCGGCGCCGTGGACGGACGACGAGCTGACGGTCCTGTCCCGCTCCACCGGAGTCGTGCTCGACGAACTCGCCGGCGGACCCGGCGCCCTCGCGGCCGCCGATCGCGACGCCCTCCTCGCCGTTCTCGAAGCCCTCGCACCGAAGCTGTCCGCCGTCGGGAGGTCGGTTCTCGCCGACGCGGTGCGCGCGCTGCCGCCCGCTCCGGCAGGCGACCGCTGCACGCTGACGCTGCTGCGCCGGTGCGGAGCGGTACTGCTGCGCACCGACCTCGACCAGGCGCTCGCCGCGGCCCGGCTCGGTGCCGACGCCTGGCAGGCCGAGTCCGCTGTCCTGCGGGAGGCATTCACCGTCCTTCCGGACCCTCACTCCCCCGCCCGGGCCGGCACCCGGGAGGCCGCCGAGGCATCCGCCGAGGTCGCCGCATGGCAGGGCGCGCTGGACTCCGCGGTACGCGCCCCGAGCACCCTGGCACTGGAGGAGCTGCGCCACCGCAACGACGACGTCCCTGGCTCCCGGCAGCGGCTGGCCGCGCTGGTCGACGCGTACGCCTTCGCCCGCCCCTGCGCGCGCGATGCGCTCCTCGACTGGATGACGGATCTCCAGCCGCTCGACGCACCGGCCTGGACCCTCGCCGAGACCGCCCGCGAGGCAGTCCCCGCACCGCGCACCGTACGGGTCGACGACCTGGACCAGCCCCGTTCGACCGCCCTTCGGGAGCGCCTGCTGACCCTGCTGGACTCCGCCGACCGGGACCGTCGGGACACCGCCGCGGGGGCGCTCCTGGAGTGGCCCGAGCCGGAGACCCGGCTTCTCGTACTGCGGGCGTTCCTCCGTGGCCGTGTCACGGTGCGGGTAGGCGGTGAGGTGGCGCGTCTGCTGACCGGCATCGGCCTGGTCGAACTGCGCGGCCCGGAGATCCTGCCCGACCGGGTGGCCCGCGTGGCCGGGCAGCTCCACCAGGGGGATCTGCTTCCGCTGGTCCCGCTGCTGCTGGAGTACTGGGAGCAAGGCTCGCCCGCGTTCCGTCCGACCGCCCGTGACCTGCTCCGCCGGGTGCCCGCCGATGCGCTGGCCGAGCACCTGGCCGGCCGTCTGGACGCCGGCGCCTGGGGATTCCTCGATCTGCTCACCGGCCGTGCGCCGCTGCGCACCCCCGCGCTGGAACGGATCTGCCGGCGGCTGCGCGCCGAGGGCCACGACGCTCTCGCTGACGGGCTCCTTCTCGTCGAGGGCCCCCTGCGCGGCCCGGACGCCGGGCCGCAGGACGCCGCCGCTCTGGCGGCGCTCCGCGCCCGCGCCCAGGACACGCCGGGAGGAGCCGTGCCCGGTCCGTCCCGGGACGAGATGATGAACCTGGCCCGTACCGGTACCCCCGACCAGATCCGCCGGGCGCTCACCCGGCTGGCCGGGGCACACCCCGACGATGCCGAACTGACGGAACTGATCGGCGAGTTGCTGCGCCATCCCCGGCCCAGGGTGCGCCTGCACGCCCACCGGACCTCACGGACGGTGCTCGACCGGCGGACGTATCTGCGGCACACCTCGGTGCTGCTGGACGACCCCGAGCCGAATGTCGTCCGCACGGCGGTCCTGGCCCTGAGCCACGCGCGCTGGGAGCCCGCGATCCCCGCCATCACCGGACTGCTGGAGCACGCCCATCCCGTTGTCCGGAAGACAGCGGCCGAGGGGCTGATCGTCATGGGCGCACCGGCGGTCCCCGCTCTGCGGTACGCGGCCGACCACGCCCGACCGGACCGGCGGACGCGCTATGCCGACGTGCTGGAACGGATCCTGGCGGCCGGCGGATAGCGCGTGACCTGGTCGTGAACCTTTGCCGTACCGCGGGTTCCGAGTGCTGGACCGCCGCCCCGTCCGCCGCCCTCCTCCGGTAAATTGGTCTACACCACGATATGTATGCCTCAGAACGGTGGAATCAGCATGGAAGTAGTGATCGTTCCGGACGCCGAAGCGGGCGGCGAACTCATCGCCTCCGCGATCGCCGGCCTGCTCGCCCGCAAGCCCGACGCCCTGCTCGGCGTTGCCACCGGATCGACGCCGCTGCCGATCTACCAAGCGCTGGCCGCCCGGGTCCGCGCCGCCACCCTCGACGCCTCGCGGGCACGCATCTGCCAGCTCGACGAGTACGTGGGCCTCCCCAAGGGGCACCCCGAGTCCTACCGCTCGGTGGTGCTTCGCGAGGTCGTCGAGCCGCTCGGACTGACCGAGGCGTCCTTCATCGGCCCCGACGGCACCGCCGAGGACGTCGCCGCCGCCAGCTCCGACTACGACCGCGCGCTGGCCGCCGCGGGCGGTGTCGACCTGCAGCTGCTCGGCATCGGCACGGACGGGCACATCGGGTTCAACGAGCCCTGCTCCTCGCTCGCTTCCCGCACCCGCATCAAGACGCTCACCCAGCAGACCCGCGTGGACAACGCCCGGTTCTTCGACTCGCTGGACGAGGTTCCGCACCACGTCATCACCCAGGGCATCGGCACCATCCTGGAAGCGCGCCACCTGGTGCTGCTGGCGACCGGCGAGGCCAAGGCCGAGGCCGTGGCGCTCTCCGTGGAGGGCCCGCTGTCCGCGATGGTGCCGGCCTCGGCGCTGCAGCTGCACCCGCATGCCACCGTCGTCATCGACGAAGCGGCCGCGTCCGGCCTCAAGCTCGCGGACTACTTCCGCGCCACGTACGCGGCGAAGCCCACCTGGCAGTTCCTCTAGTCCGTGCCATTCCAGCGGCTGCTGTCCGACAGCAGCCGCTGGAGCGGTCGTGACCCGGAGGGGCCTCAGGCCTTCGGCTGGGTGAAGCGGATGCTGTTGCCGAAGGGGTCGCGCAGGCCGCAGTCGATTCCGTACGGGCGGTCGGTGGGTTCCTCGGTGAACTCGACGCCCCGGCTCAGCAGCGTCTCGTACGTCTTGCGGCAGTCGTCCGTGCTGAAGATGAGGTGGCCGCCCATGGCGCCCTTGGTCACCAGCTCGCGGACCTGCTGTGCCGTCTCCTCGGACATCGCCGGAGTGCCCGGCCTCTCCAGCAGGATCTGCCGCTCGGGGTGACCCGGGATGCTGACGGTCAGCCAGCGCATGAAGCCCATGTCGATGTCGGCGCCGACCTCCAGGCCGAGCTTACCGACGTAGAAGTCGAGGGCTTCGTCCTGGTCGAGGACGTAGATCTGTGAGTGCGTGATTGCGGTGAACATGTGCATCACGCTACCGAGCGGGCCGGGCGAAAACTTATCCAAAACTGCTCGGTCTCCGGAGGGGCCCGACAGCGCCGACGGGCAGTGACTGCGGTCAGGCGCTCGGCCGCGTCCACGCCATCGTGAAGCACGTCGGTACGTTCGCGGCCGCCGCCTCCTTGCGGTACGTCCTCGGTGACCGGCCGACGATGTCCCGGAACGTGCGGCTGAAGGTCCCCGGGCTGCCGAAGCCGACCTCGAAGCAGATGTCCGTCACGCTGTGGTCGGTCTCCCGCAGCAGGAACATCGCGCGCTCGACCCGGCGGCGCTGCAGATAGCGGTGCGGCGTCTCCCCGAACGTGGCCCGGAAGGTGCGGGCGAAGTGGGCCTGCGACACATGGGCGATCCGGGCCAGGGCCGCGACGTCCAGCGGCTGCGCGTAGGCACGGTCCATCGCGTCCCGGGCCCGCAGCATGCGGCGGTTGGTCTCTTCTGCTGCGCTGCTCACGGCGCCATCACACCACGGTTCCGCGGCGTCCGGAGAAGATCCGGCGGCCCGTGCGCGCCACCACCCCGCAGTGCGGTGTCGCGCACCCGCGACTGTCAGTGCCCCGCAGTAGCATCCGGTGTATCCGGACCGGCGGCCGCCCCGGGCCGGCAGTTCCGGGGCGGCGGCCGAGTCCGTATGCCCTGCCCGACATTCCCTGCCCGACCCAGCAGCCCCGAGGACAGCCCGTGAGCGCAGCGACCGCCGGTACCGTCACCCGTTGTGCCTGGTCCGAGGGCTCCGAGCTCATGGCCGACTATCACGACACCGAATGGGGCGTCCCGTCCCATGACGACGCCTATCTGTTCGAGCTGCTGCTCCTGGAAGGCGCCCAGGCGGGTCTGTCCTGGTCCACGGTGCTGAACAAGCGCGAGAACTACCGCAAGGCCCTCGACGGTTTCGACTACCGGAAGATCGTCCGGTACGAGCAGGCCAAGCTGGACGACCTGATGACCGATGCGGGTATCGTCCGCAACCGTCTCAAGGTCGCCTCCACGGTGAAGAACGCCCGCGCCTTCATCGCGACACGCGAGGAGTTCGGCTCCTTCGACACCTACCTGTGGCAGTGGGTCGACGGCACGCCCGTGGTCAACCGTCCCCGGCCCACGGATCCGCTGCCGGCGCGCACCGATCTCTCCGACCGGCTGAGCAAGGACCTGAAGCGGCGTGGTTTCACCTTCGTCGGCACCACCATCACCTATGCCTATCTCCAGGCGGTCGGCGTCGTGAACGACCACGCCACGACGTGCACGGCCCAGGGCCGGCCCACGTCTCGCTAGGCGCGGATCTCCCCTTCGTCGTCGAGCGGGCAGGCCGTGGGCCTGCCGTCGTCGTCACCGTGGTAGATACGCCCATCGTCCTGATCGGTTTCGGTCCCGCTCGGGAGGCCGATGTTGTCGCCGCAGTGACACACAATGGTGATCATCGCTTCTCCTCGGATGTGCTCTGGACACTGTTCTGGGACGTGCTCCGGGAAAGGCTCCCGAAAGGTCTCCGGAAGGCCGGGGGACCACTCACCACTCCATCCCAGTCCCCGGCCCCGGTCCTGTTCTGCTGGTCCGGCCGGGTTCCATCGGTGCACGAGGGCACAAGTGTGCGAAGCGCCTGACCGGAGGCGGACCGCCTGGCAGAATGACGGCACGGGGCAGTCGATCTTCGAGTGGGAGTGCTCCATGACGCGCTTGCAGGCGCGACGGATACACCGTCATGACGGCGTGGCCGTTCTGGCGGTCGTCGGTGAACTGGACCTGGACAGCGAGCAGGTGCTGGCCGATGCCACCGCATCGGTGCTGGACACCGGCCAGGTGCGGCTGATCCTGGACTGCGGCCAACTCAGCTTCTGCGATTCACGCGGACTGGGGCTGCTGCTCAGCCTGCGGCAGACCCTGGACGACCGCGGCGGCTCCCTGGTCCTGGCCGCGCCGAGCGATCAGCTGCTGCGCACCCTCGAACTCACCGGCGCCGACCAGGTCCTCACGCTGACCGACGGCGTCGAGGAGGCCGCCGGACTCCTGCTGCCTCCCGGCGCCACCGGCATCACAGGAAACGCCGGATCGGGATGACCGCGACTTCCTGAAGCCGCTGCATGGAGGAACGCCGGTTCCACGAGCCGGATTCGATCAGTTCGCTGACCGCCCGGTCCTCCTCGAAGTGCCCGTCGAGGGTGGCGGTGAAGGTCTCGTCGAGAACGGCCAGCATGACCTCTTCGTCATGGTCCAGCGAGCGCCGGTTGAAGTTCGTCGACCCGATGAGCGAGGCGACATGGTCGATGGTGATCACCTTGGCGTGCATCATCGTCGGCTGGTACTGCCAGATCTTCACTCCGGCCGCGACCAGCTCCTCGTAGAAGTTCTGCCCCGCCAGCTGGCACACCCGCTTGTCGGTGTGAGGTCCTGGCAGCAGGATCTCCACCTCCACCCCACGCCGGGCCGCCTCGCACAGCAGATGGATGAAGAAGGCGTCGGGTGCGAAATACGCGGTGGCCAGGCGCAGACGTTCCTGGGCCGACTCGATGACCACCCGGATCAGGGTCTGCATGTCCTGCCAGCCGAAGCTGGCGGAGCCGCGCACCACCTGGACGATCGCGTCGCCCTGCGGAGCGTGTTCGATGAAGCGGTCACGGTCGTCGAAGAGGTCGGCGTGGCACTCGGCCCAGTTCTGGGCGAACGCCGCCGCGATACCGTCCACCGCCGGGCCGCGCACCTGCACATGGGTGTCGCGCCACTCCTTCTCGTCGCGGGCGTCGCCGCACCACTCCTCGGCGATGCCCACGCCGCCGGTGTACCCGGTCGACTCGTCGACGACCAGGACCTTGCGGTGGCAGCGGTGGTTCTGCTTGAGCGGTGAGAGCCACAGCGGCTTGCGGAACCAGGCGACCTGCACCCCGGCCTGCTCCATCTCGTCCAGCAGTTCCTGCTCGATGAGCCGGCTGCCGAATCCGTCCAGCAGCAGCCGGACCCGCACGCCCTCGCGGGCCCGGCCGGCGAGCGCGGCCGCGAACTCCCGGGCGATCGCACCGCGCCAGTAGACGAAGGTCATCATGTCGACCGTGTACCGCGCCGCCCGGATGCTGCCCAGCATCGCCGCGAAGATCTCGTCACCGTTGCGCAGCGGCACCAGGGCGTTGTTCTCGGTCGCCGCGATACCGATGAGCCGCTCCAGCCGGCGCCGTATCCGCTGCTTCCGTTCCGGGTACGACAGCTCGCCCGGCACCGTTGGCGCACCGGCCCCGGGCAGCGTCTGCTCGTGGTCCTCGACGGTCGTCATGCGGATTCTCCTGCGTAGAGAGCTGCTGAGGTGTGTGCTGCCCCGCCGTACGGCACCGATGTCCGGATCTCGGAGCGAAGTGAGCCGTTTGGACTGGGCCAACGTACACACCTGCCGGTGCTGCCGCCGAAGTTGGCCGTGCCGTGGCGCGTCCGGGATCCGGCGGATCGGAAGCCGCCGGCGCGCGGCGCACGGGTATCGTGCGGACGTGTCGTCCTACAGCATTGGCCAGGCAGCGAGAGTGCTGGGTGTGAGTCCCGAGACGGTCCGGCGATGGGCCGACGGTGGCCAGATCCGGATGGACCGGCACGGCCCGGGGAACCGGGTGATCGACGGGGTGAGTCTGGCCGCGTTCGCCGGGGAGCGGGCCGCCGGGGTACCGACGGGGCCCGACGCGGTCGCGACGTCCCTGCGGAACGCGTTCAGCGGGATCGTGACGGGCGTGACGCTCGACGATGTGGCCGCTCAGGTGGAGATCCAGGCCGGGCCGCACCGGATCGTGTCGGTGGTGACGCGGGAGGCCGTGGAGGAGCTGGGGCTGGCGGTCGGGGTGACCGTCACCGCCCGGGTGAAGTCGACCGACGTGCACATCGACAAGCGCTAGTCGTATCCGGAAGCGGTCAGCGGCACGGCAGCGCGGCGCGCAGATCGGGACCGCAGCGCGGCGCGCAACGCTTCCGGCCGGGTACGGTCCTGCCATGTCTGCATCATCGGAAGCCTCACCGTCGCCCTCCGCCGCCGCGTCGCCGTCCGCCGCACCGTCATCCGCGCCTTCCGCCGTGACTGCGGACGATCTCGACCGGTCGGTCCAGCTCGCCGTCGCCGCCCTGCGGAACGCGCCCACGACGGCTTGGGACGGTAAGGCCGGTTCGCTGGAGTGGGATTGCTGGGAGACCGTCGAGCACCTGAGCGACGATCTGTTCGCCTACGCGGCTCAACTGGGCCCCAGGACACCGCCTTTGGAGGGTGAGGTGCCGTTCGTCTGGGAGAGCCGGCGACCCGGTGGCCCGGCGAACGCCGTCCACGCGGACCGTACGGCGGGACCTGACGGACTGCTGCAGGTGCTGGAGGCGTGCGGTGCCCTGCTGGTCGCCATGGTGCGCACGACGCCATCGCGGACTCGCGCCTTCCACGGCTTCGGCGTGTCGGATCCGGAAGGGTTCGCCGCGATGGGGATCGTGGAGACCCTGGTGCACACCCACGATCTGGCAGAGGGACTCGGCCTCGCCTGGACCCCGCCCACCGACATCTGCTCGCGCGTGCTCGACCGGCTCTTCCCGGAGGCGCCGCGGACCACCCACCCCTGGCCCACCCTGCTGTGGGCGACCGGGCGAGCCGAACTGCCCGGCCACCCCCGCGTGACCACATGGCGCTGGTTCGGCGAGCCCCGGCCGTAACTCGCCCGCCTCCCCGGCCCGCCACCGCTCACCTCACCCGATCCGCACCTCGTACGGAGCGCCGGTGCTGATGGCTTCGGCCTGTTCCAGCAGGTCGGCCGGGGAGAAGCCGAGCCTCGCGTTCTCGGCCGCCCGGCGCAGCAGGGGAAGTATCTCGGCGACGGGCCGGCCGCGGTGGGATCGGCTGAGGGAGGCGAAGTCGCGCTGGTAGGACGTGCCGTAGACGTCTCCCCATTGGGTCAGTGACCGGCCCAGGCCCTGCCGGTCGACCGTGATCCTGTTTCCCATCGTGGTCCTCCTCAGCCATACGCCGTCCGCCGGTTCACGGACCGGTTTTCGACGCTACCGCGGAGGTCTGACACTGCCCGTGGGGCCGGCCCCGGACGGGACCGGCCCCACAGGCGTTCACGAGGCGTTACGTCAGGTTGCCGGAGCCGGCGGAACCTCGGTGCGCGTGCTGCGGAAGCGCGCGGCGTAGGCGGAGGGCGTGGTTCCCAGGTGGCGGGCGAAGGTCCTGCGGAGGGTCTCGTCGCTGCCCAGTCCACTGTGGCGGGCCGCGGAAGTCACGCTCTCGCCGCGTTCCAGCAGCATCCGGGCGGCTTCCAGCCGCATGGTCTCCACGTACGCGGCCGGGGTGCTGCCGGTGTGATCGCGGAACAGCCGGGACAGATGACGCGGGCTCACACCGGCCTGCCCGGCCAGGGCCTGCGGGCTGTGGTCGGACGCCGGGTCGGCCGCGATGGCGTCCAACAGCGGACGCACGACGGGGTGGAGCGTCGCGGTGATGCGGGAGGCGGCGGAGAACTGGGACTGCCCTCCCGGCCGTTGCAGGAAAACCACCAGGTCACGCGCGACCCGGCGGGCCTCTTCCGGGCCGTGGTCCTGTTCGACCATCGCCAGGCAGACGTCGATGCCGGCCGTCACCCCGGCCGAGGTGAGGACGGTCCCGTCCTGGACGTGGATGGCATCGGGCGTGACCCGGATGTCCGGGTACCGGCGGGCGAGTTCCGCCGCGTGCTCCCAGTGCGTCGTCGCCCTGCGGCCGTGCAGCAGGCCGGCCGCCGCGAGCGCGAACGCCCCGGTGCAGACCGCCGCCACGCGCTGCGCCCGCGCCGCCAGCCGAGCCACCTGCTCGACCAGGGCGGGTTCCCTCCGGAGGGTGTCGAGTTCGGCGGGGCCGGGGACGATGAGCGTGACCTCCTGGCCCGCCCGCTCCCCGGGGCCAACCGCTTCCGCCGGGGCGTCCCCGTCCGTCCACCGAGTGCGTTCGGCCTGCTCCGCGGAGAGGTCGGCCGCGATCCGCAGGCCGGTGGAGGTGATGACGTCCCGTCCCCCGGGGGTGCACACCCGCACGGCGTAGGCGCCCGTGTCCCGCGCGGCGGTGGCGAAGACCTCCAGCGGAGCGGCGACGTCCATCAGCCGCACCCCGTCGAAGGCAAAGACGATCACTTGGCGCTGCACCCGTCCACGGTAGCCGCATGTCCGCATCTGTGGGGTTCCTGTCTTCAGCGACATGGCGCGGCGTCCGGCACCGCGAGCAGGCTGGAACAGTCACCAGGGCCGGTCGGGCCCGTTCCCCGAGCAGAGGAGAGGAGCCGTTCCATGACGGTCCAGGAGTCCAGCGCCGCCGGAGTGTCCGTTCCGGACACCAAACTCGCAGCCGAGGCCACCGAGCTGGTGCGCGACACGGTCGGCGAGCTGATCTACCACCACTCCCGCCGCGTCTACTGGTTCGGCAGCCTGCAGGGAGCCAACCGCGGTCTGCGGTTCGACGCGGAACTGCTCTACGTCGCAGCGATGTTCCACGACTTGGGCCTCGGCGAAACCTTCCGTGGCAGCGGGCGCCGCTTCGAGGTGGACAGCGCCGACGAGGCACGCCGCTTCCTGCTCGGCCACGGTCTCCCCGAGGACGGCATCCGGCGGGTCTGGACGGCCATCGCCCTGCACACCACCCCCGGCATCCCCGGCTTCATGGAGCCTGAGGTCGCGCTGCTCACCGCCGGCGTCGAGTACGACGTCCTGGGCATCGGATACCGGGACATCCGTGACAGCGACCGCGCCGAGATCACCGCGCTGCACCCCCGCCCGGACTTCAAGCGGCGGATCCTGGAGGCGTTCACCGCGGGCATCGCCCCGAAGCCGGAGACGACGTTCGGGAACGTGAAGGCCGATGTCCTCCAGCACTTCGTCCCGGGGTTCGAGCGCGGCGACTTCGTGGAGACCATCCAGAACTCGCCCTGGCCCGAGTAGACCGGCTCCCCGGCTGCCCGACTGCCCGGAAGCGGTCTGCAAAGCAATGAGGGCGGCGCGGTTACGGGGTGGCTGCGCGCCGCCCTCACCATGTTCGTGGAACGGAATTCTTGACTACTGACGTGGCGGCACCGGGTCACCGATCGGTGGTGCCGGAGACGGAGCGGGTCGGGTCGTCGACGGTGGGCAGGACGCCTTCGCGGCGGGCGCGCTTGGCGTCTTCGAGGAAGGCGCGGGAGAAGATCGCGGACAGGTGCGCCATGCCGTTGCGGTGAACGCGGATCTCACCGCCGTGCACCTTGCCACTGATGTGGATCCGGCGGCCGCTGGGGGTCGCCGAGGCGCTCTCGAGGTCCTTGACGCGGCCGCGGCCGACCCAGGACAGGCTCCCGAAGTGGTCGATGGTCGCGTCGGAGGGCACGAGCAGCTTGAGCATGCCGTGGTCGATGTCGACGTGGACGTGGATGTCGCCGTCGGCGATCTCGGGAGAGCGCAGGTCCAGGACGACCGCGCCGCGCCGGGTGCGGATCTGGAAGCGGTTGGCCTTGGTCCAGTTGCCGAGGTGCTTGGTCATCGTGTGGTCCGCGTCGATGCAGACCGGGCCGTTGTCGGGAGTGAAGTCTTCGCGGAGGTTCTCTGTGTTCGCCATGGCTTCATAGTGGCACACCCTCTAGTGTTCCGGCAACTAGTAGGAGGGCGGTGTACATTTATCTCTGTGACCACTAAGTTCCGGCGCTCCCCGTTGGCCCTGGCGATCCTCAGCCTTCTGGAGAACGGCCCGATGCATCCGTACGGCATCCAGCGCCTCATCAAGCAGTGGGGCAAGGACCAGGTCGTCAACGTCGGCCAGCGCGCGACCCTCTACAAGATGATCAGCCGGCTCCAGGAGGCAGGGCTGATCCAAGTCCAGGACACCGACCGCGATCACCGGTATCCCGAGCGCACGACCTACCAGGTCACCGACAGCGGCCGGGACGCCGCACGCCAGTGGCTCGCGGAGATCCTCTCCACGCCACGCAACGAGTTCCCGGAGTTCCCCGCCGCGCTCTCCTTCTTCCTGATGCTCACCCCGGAGACCGCTCAGAAGCTGCTCACCGAGCGCCGGGACCTGCTGCTCCGGGAGATCGCCGAACTGGACGCGGCACTGGCCACCGAGGCCGAGGGCTTCCAACTTCCCCGCGTGACCATGCTGGAGACCGAATACGTCCGCACGATCACCGGCGCCGAACTGGCATGGGTCACCGGCGTCCTCGACTCCCTGCGCGACGGCTCTCTCACCTGGGACTACGAGGAGCTCCGGAAGCTCGCCACGGCCTCGATCCCTGGCGTCTGATCCGGGGCCCGTTCGCGTCAGGCGTGGTACTCGGTGAGGTCGATGCTGTGCACGCGAAGCGGCGTCCCGTACTCCGGGTGCACGGTCTCACGCTCCACGACCATGCCGAGCTTCCGCATGACGTTCTCGGAGGCGTCGTTGCCCACCGCGGCGATGCTGATGACGCGGTCCAGGCCGCGATCCTGGAGCGCGAACTCCAGCGTGGCGTGGGCGGCCTCCGACGCGTAGCCCTGGCCCCAGAACTGCCGGCCGAGCCGCCAGCCGATCTCCACGGCGGGCAGCACCTCCGGCAGGAAGCTGGGCACGGACAGCCCGGTGAATCCGGCCAGTTCACCGGAGGCGAGCAGCTCGACGGCGAAGAGCCCGAAGCCTTCCTCGTCCCACTCCTCCTCCCAGCGCTCGATGGCCTCTGCGGTGCTCTCCAGATCACGGACCGAGCCGTCCGCGATGTAGCGCATCACCTGCGGGTCGGCGTTGATCTCCGCCATGGGCGCGAGGTCGTCGTCATGCCAGCGACGGAGGATGAGGCGGGGGGTACGGATTTCGGTCATACCCGCATCCTGCCGAACGCGGCGGCCCCAGCGGTAATCGGCACTCCCGGCGCACGGGCCCCGGCCCCGGCCCCGGAGAACTCCCTGGCCGCCCGACGCGCGGCGCCGCTATCCTGCACTCTCCTGACCAGCGGAATCACCGACTTCCGCCCCTCCGCAGAAGGCACTCACCATGACCGGCCGACCGACGACAACCCTCTGGCGCCCGACCGGTCCGAAGGAGCTGGAGCTGGTCCGGGAGCTGGAGTGGCGTGCCTGGCCGCCGCGCCTGCCGGAGCAGCCGATCTTCTACCCGGTGCTCAACGAGGACTACGCGGTCAGGATCGCCCGGGACTGGAACGTCAAGCACGACGGCGCGGGCTTCGTCACCCGCTTCGAGGTCGACTCCGACTTCGTGGCCCGGTACCCCGTCCAGCAGGCCGGCGGCCGGACGATCCTCGAACTGTGGGTCCCGGCCGAGGAGCTCGACAAGTTCAACGCCCACATCGCCGGCACGATCGACGTGGTCCACGAGTTCCGCTGAGCCGCAACGCCGTGGCCGTCGGTCCTGCATCGGGGCGGGGTCGGAGATCACACCGGCGGTACGAGGGTGCCCGCCGCAGGCGACGGGTTACCGCGCCGCGTCCAGCCGCTCGCGCTGTTCCGCCGTCAGCTCCAGGTCGACCGCGGCCAGACTCTCGTCCAGCTGCGCCACCGAGGAGGCGCCGACCAGCGGGATCGCCGGGATCTCGGATCCGATCAGCCAGGACAGCACCACCTGGTTGGCGGTCGCCCCGGTCTCCTTGGCCACCTGCCGCAGTGCGGCGAGCCGGACCGGCGTGCCCGAGTGGTCGAACTCGGGGCCCAGCGGCTTGTCCTCACGGACGTAGGCACCGCCCAGCAGTGGCGAGTAGGCGACGAGCGCGAGTTCGGGGTCGGAGCGCAGATAGCTGAGATGGTCGCCGCTGAGCACGCCCTCCTGGCCGTCCGGGGAGCGCCGGCTCGGGAAGTCGGTGCGCTGCCGCAGATAGCTGTGGTGGAACTGCAGGACCTCGTACCCCGGCAGGCCGGCCGCCGCGGCCAGGTGCGGGCCTGCTCCACCCGCCACGCGTAGTGGTTGCTCGCCCCGAGCAGACCGACGGCGCCCTCGGCGACCAGTTCGGCGAAGCTCTCGACGATCTCCTGCGTCGGTACGCTCGTGATCTGGGTGTGCGCGTACAGCAGGTCCAGCTTCTCCATACCGAGCCGCTCCCGGCTGCGCTCCGCGGACTCCCGGATCGTCTTGGCCGACAGGCCTTCGACGTCGAGGGCCATGGTGGCGCTGGGGGCGAGCGGCCGCCCCCCGAGCTTGGTGGCGATGGTCAGCTCGTCACCGGCACCGCGGCTGCGGCGCCAACGGCCGAGCAGTTCCTCGCTCTCGCCGCCCTGGGTGCCGTTGACCCAGTAGGCGTAGTTGTTGGACGTGTCGATGAAGGTGCCGCCGGCTTCGACGAACCGGTCGAGGATCGCGAACGATGTCGCCTCATCGGTGATCGTGCCGAACAGCATGGCGCCGAGACTCAGCACGCTCACCTCGCGGCGGGTCGCCGGGTCCTTGCCGATCGTGCGGTACCGCATGTGCGTTCCCCTCGTCGAGCCCATCGGTGCCGGGCTTTGAGCAGGAGTCTGCATCCTGGAGAGCGCTCTAAGTCAACCCCCTCCGACCAGGGCGGTCAGGTGTCCAGCGAGCGGATGACCCGGGCCGGATTGCCGACCGCCAGGACGCCGGCCGGCAGGTCCTTGGTGACCACCGCACCGGCGCCGACCACGGTGTTCTCGCCGATGGTCACTCCGGGGCAGACGATCACCCCGCCGCCGAGCCAGACGTTGTCGCCGATCGTGATCGGCACCGCCTTCTCCCAGCCGGCCCGCCGCCGCTCGGTGTCCAGCTCATGGGCCGGCGTCAGCAGTTGGACGTTAGGACCGATCTGCACGTCGGCTCCGATGGTGATGGGCGCCGCGTCGAGGAAGACCGCACCGAAGTTCACGAACGTCCGGGCGCCGACAGTGATCTGACGCCCGTAGTCGCACTGGAACGGCGCACGGATCACCACCCCTTCGCCCACCGCGCCGAGCAGGTGCTCCAGGAGCTTGCGACGCTCGGCCGGTGCGGGCCGCGCACCCGGGTCGACCGAGTTGTAGGCCGCGCACAGCTCGGCTCGCCGCTCGGAATCCGCACCCAGGTCGGGGTCGTCCGGGAGGTACCAGTCGCCTGCCAGCATGCGTTCCTTGTTCTCGCCCACAGGGGTCCTCTCTCCCAGATCAGCCACGATAGCCAACAGCGCGGGCGGGCAGGCGGGGCTCGACAGCCCCGCCGGATCCGGCGGCACGCCGACTTGCGCGACACACCCCACCGCGGGCCGCGCGGCTCTACTCTGATCGTGGGCCGGATGCGACGTCGGCGGGGGAGCTTGCGGCGCCCGGCCGGCACGGGTTCCGGAGGGGGTGCGGCACGGTGGAACAACTGGGGCCCGGGGATCCGCGGCAGGTGGCGCAGTACCGGATCAGCGCACGGCTCGGCGCGGGCGGCATGGGGCAGGTCTATCTGGCGCGCTCACCGGGCGGCCGGTCCGTCGCGGTGAAGGTGGTCCGGGCCGATCTGGCCCAGGACCCGCAGTTCCGCATCAGGTTCGCCCGTGAGGTCGAGGCCGCGAAACGGGTCAGCGGGGTCTTCACGGCACCGGTCATCGACGCCGATCCGAACGCGGACCCGCCGTGGCTGGCCACCGGCTACGTCCCCGGACCGTCCCTCACCAGCGCCGTGACGGAGTTCGGCCCGCTGCCCGAGGACTCCGTGCGCATGCTCGTCGCCGGGCTCGCCGAGGCACTGGTCGCCATCCACCGGGCGGGGCTGGTCCACCGGGACCTCAAGCCGTCGAATGTGCTGCTCGCCCTGGACGGTCCCAAGGTCATCGACTTCGGCATCGCCAAGGCGCTGGAGTCCGTGGGGCTGACGATGGCCGGATCGGCGATCGGCTCACCGGGATTCATGGCGCCCGAGCAGGTCACCGGTGGCGAGGTCACCTTCGCCACCGACATCTTCGCGCTGGGCGCGGTGCTGGTCTTCGCCGCGACCGGCCGGTCCCCCTTCGGCACCGGCCCCACCCCCGCGCTGCTCTACCGGGTGGTCAACGACGAGGTCGAGGTGGACGACCTGCCGGGCGGACTGCGCCCGCTGGCTCGGAGCTGTCTGGCCAAGAACCCGTGGGAACGGCCCAGCGCGGCGCAGATCCTGGACGGGCTGGACTCCCCCGATCAGGCGCCGACCGCGGCGTTCGCGTCGGGCGGGCGCTGGCTGCCCGCGCCGCTGACCCGGGCGATCCTGCGGCAGTCGGGGATGCTCGACGAGGAACGGACCGTGCTGGACCCCCCTCCGGCCCCCACCGCTCCGCTCACCGCACCGGCGCCGTCCGGCTACGGCTATCCCGGTCCGGCGGAGGGATCGGGTCGTGCGGAGGGAGCCGGCCCGCCCGCGGGGTTCGGCCCGCCGCCGTTCGTCCCGGCCTCCGGCGGGACCGGGTACAACGGACCCGGCAGCCACAGCGCGTACTCCACCGTCCCGGCCCCGCAGGCCCCGCAGCATCCCGGAGTCCAGCGGCCGCCGAAGCGCCGCCGCGCGATCCTCGCGGTGGCCGTCGCGGTGCTGCTGATCGGCGGCGGTGTGGCCATCGCGCTGAACCAGTTGGGGAACAAGGACGACACGGGTGGGGACAGCAAGGCTTCGGGCGCGCCGAGCACGGCCTCACCCGCCCCGGACGGCCCGGCCACCGCGCTGCCCTGCGGCGGCATCAACGACCCCTTCACCTCGAACGTGAGCGCCGCCGGCTGGCATCCGATCAACAAGATGGAAGACACCAT
This sequence comes from Streptomyces sp. H39-C1, assembly GCF_027158125.1. Lineage (NCBI taxonomy): Bacteria > Bacillati > Actinomycetota > Actinomycetes > Kitasatosporales > Streptomycetaceae > Streptomyces > Streptomyces sp. H39-C1. The sequence goes on along the minus strand of NZ_JAPVLS010000118.1, from coordinate 7,206 downwards.
CGCGCTCCCCGGCGGCAAGCTCGACATCACCGCCGCCGACGGCGCCGATCTGCGCGCCGACATCCCCTCGATCGGTGCCAGGGCGCCCATGTTCTACCGGGAGGTGAACGGGAACTTCACCGCCGAGACCGAAGTGAACGCGTCCCCGCATTACACCTACCAGGGAGCCGGCCTCTTCCTCAGCGCGGCCGACTTCGGGTACATCCGCCTGGAGCGCGGCTACGGCGACACCGGCGGCATCACCTTCGAGTACTTCAGGGACGACGGGAAGTACGTCACCGTGGACTACGCCTTCACCACCGCGGCGGCCAAGGGCAGGACGCTCGTCAGGACGGACGCCACCAGCCTCCAACTGCGGCTGCGGCGCGCCGGAGATACGGTGACCGCGTCCTGGCGGGCGAGCGGTGCGGCGGACTGGCAGCAGCTGGGGCAGGCGCCGACTCCGGGCACGTCGGGAGGCAAGGGGACACCGGAACTCCGGATCGGCCTCTCCGTCGTCAACCGCGCCCAGTCGCCCCAGGGTGATCCGCAGAAGCGGCCCTTCACGGCGTCCTTCGACCACGCCAACATCACCTGCGGCTGAGCCCGTCCGACTCCGGGCCGCCGTACCGCCGGCGTCACTGCGGGCGCTGCGTCAGTCCGGGCGCTTGCGCGGTGCGCGGGCGCAGGCGGCCTCCACCGTCGCGACGGGGCGCAGGTCCATCGTGAGGCCGGCCAGCCGCAGGATCCGCAGATGCCAGGGATGGGTGCAGACCAGCCCCATCCAGCCGTCGTGCTCCAGAAGCCGGCGGTGGGTGCGGACCAGCAGCGTCAGGCGGCGCAGTCGAAGAACTGGGCGGGCCGCAGGTCCACGACCACCAGGGCGCCCGGCGACTCCGTCACGGCGGACACGCCCGCGCCGACCTCCTCGATCGTGGACAGGTCGATCTCCCCGCGTAACTCCACCACGGTGAACTCGCCCCGCTCGTAGGTGTGGACGAGCCGGCGCCGCGACAGCGCGGAGTCCGACCGGAGGGAGGTCTGGCCCGCGGTGGCGGGCTGGGTGTCCTCATCCATGCGCGGTCCCCTGTCCAACAGCTTCCGGATCGACGGAAGCACTCAGCCATACGGACTACCACCGGAGTCCCGGGCGACATCCCTGAACTCTAAGGGACCGTGGGAAAAGCAGAAACGTGCAGGCAGCTGGCGGTTCAGTCCTGTGGGTGAATTTCGCCGAACGCCTTGCCGGTCGGCACATTTTGTGCAGGTGCGGCCTGTGTCGCGGCGACCGATCCCGCCCCGGTCCCACCCCGGTCCGAACCCGCCCGGTCGCCCCTCCGGTCGCCGAGTGGCGCCCCGGCCGTGGCGCTCCCACTCGTTCGGCGGTGCGCCGGGCAGCGGCCGTCCCTCCCGCCCATGATGCTGTGACCTGCCGGATCGCTGCCCAGGACGACGTCGGGTGCCGCCGTCCGAGGGACGCTCGGGCCCCGGCGAGGATGCGCGGGCCGATACATATCCCCTTTGGATGGATCTCAGGCATGGAGTCGACTGCGTGCACATCGTGCGCTCCCCGTGTCGGTGAACGGAGTTCGCACCATGCGTCGCATAGCCACGGTCCTGGCTGCCACCGCCCTCGCCTCCGTCGCGATCGGAGCCGGTGCCAGTGCCGCGTACGCCGCGGACCAGCCCTCGCTGAGCGTCACCCCGAGCCCGGCCATGCCCGGCTCCACCGTCGTCATCTCCGTCAGCGGCGGCTGCACCGCCTCCTCGGCCTCGGCCACGTCGGAGGCCTTCACCGGCAAGGTCGAGCTCTCCACCGGCTCGGCGCGCATCTACACCGGCACCGCGACGATCAGGTCCGCCATCAAGGCCGGCACGTACTCGATCGACGTCGCGTGTCCCGGTGGCGCCACCAGCACCTACCAGTTCGAGGTCGGCACGGCGAGCAAGGGTGCCAGGACCGGTCTGGGCGGTTCGGTCGGCGGGATGAACACCGGCCGGATCACGGGCGGCATCGCCCTCCTCGGCGTCGCGGCCGGCGGCGTCGTGATGCTGCGCCGCCGCCGGGCCGACCACAACTGACCGCTCCCCCCCGGCGTGTGATCGCGCCCCGCAGCCGCGGCTGCCCCGGTTCATGGGCCCGGGGCAGCCGCTTCGGTCCGTCCGGCCGGTCACAGACTGACGCGCACCGCCAAGGGTCCGGCGTCCTCCTGCTGTTCCACGGCGCCGATCCGGCCGGCGGCACGCACATCGGCGTCGACGAGGGCGTAGCGGTCGAGCACCTCACGCGGACCGGAGACCACGGCCTCCTTCACCTCGGCGCGCATGGACACCTTCGCCTCCGACTTGGCCTTGCGGACCGCCGCGATGACCTCGGCCGCCGTCGCCAGCAGCTCTCCGTCCCCGTCGGCGGCCAGGGCGCGGATCTCCGCCGCCGCGGGCCAGGCCGCACGGTGGACCGAGCCCTCGGCGTGCCAGGACCACACTTCCTCCGTGACGAACGGCAGCACGGGGGCGAAGAGCCGCAGCAGCGTGTCGAGGGCAGTGGTCAGGGCCGCGCGGGCCGAGTGCGTCCCGTCGATGTCCCATGATCCGTTGGCACTGCCCTCGGCGCCGTAGGCACGGTCCTTGACCAGTTCGACGTAGTCGTCGCAGAAGCGCCAGAAGAAGTGCTCCGTTCGCTCCAGGGCGCGCGCGTAGTTGAAGTCCTCGAACGCGGCGGTGACCTCCTCGACCGCCGCGGCGAGTTCGGCGAGCATCGCGCGGTCCAGGGGACCGGTGACGGGGGTCCCGTCGGGCACCTCGCCGAAGCCGCGGACGAACTTGCTGGCGTTGAGGATCTTCACCGCGAGCCGGCGGCCGATCTTCATCTGGCCGGTGTCGAAGGCCGTGTCGGTGCCGGGACGGCCGCTGGCGGCCCAGTAGCGGACGGCGTCGGAACCGTGCTGGACGAGGAGGTCGGCGGGGGTGACCACATTGCCCTTGGACTTCGACATCTTCTTGCGGTCCGGATCGAGGATCCACCCGGAGATCGTGGCGTGCTTCCAGGGCAGTACGCCGTGTTCGGCGTGCGAGCGGACGACGGTGGAGAACAGCCAGGTACGGATGATCTCGTGGGCCTGCGGGCGGAGGTCCATGGGGAAGACCCGCTCGAACAGATCCGGGTCCTTCAGCCACCGGCCGGCGATCTGCGGGGTGAGCGACGAGGTGGCCCAGGTGTCCATGATGTCGGGGTCGCCGGTGAACCCGCCGGGCGCGCCGCGCTGTTGCTCGGTGTATCCCGCGGGCGCCTCGGTGCTGGGGTCGACCGGCAGCGCCGCCGGGTCCGGGGCGATCGGCCGGTCGTACTCCGGGTTGCCCTCCTGGTCCAGCGGATACCAGACCGGGATCGGCACGCCGAAGAACCGCTGGCGGCTGACGAGCCAGTCACCGTTGAGTCCGCTCACCCAGTTCTCGTAGCGCACCCGCATGTGTTCGGGGTGCCAGCGCAGTTCGGCGCCGCGCCGGAGCAGTTCCTCACGCAGCGGGACGTCGCGCCCGCCGTTGCGCAGGTACCACTGGCGGGTGGTGACGATCTCCAGGGGCTTGTCGCCCTTCTCGAAGAACTTCACCGTGTGGGTGACCGGCCGCGGGTCGCCCTCCATCTCGCCGCCGGCCCGCAGCATCTCCACGACGCGCTCGCGGGCGGTGTGCGCGGTGGCTCCGGCCAGCCGGCCGTAGGCGGCGCGCGCCGCTTCGGAGTCGACGCCCGGGGGCGGATCCGCGGTGAAGCGGCCGTCCCAGCCGATCACCGGGCGGGTGTCGAGCCGGAGTTCGCGCCACCAGGTGACGTCGGTGGTGTCGCCGAAGGTGCACACCATGGCGATGCCCGAGCCCTTCTCCGGGTCGGCCAGCTGGTGCGCCAGCACGGGCACGGCGACATCGAAGAGCGGGGTGCGGACCGTCGTGCCGAACAGGTCCTGGTAGCGGGCGTCGTCGGGGTGGGCGACGAGCGCGACGCAGGCGGGGAGCAGTTCGGGGCGGGTGGTGTCGATCAGGACGCGGCGGCCGTCGGCGCCGTGGAACACCAGCCGGTGGTAAGCGGCCGGCCGCTCGCGGTCCTCCAGTTCGGCCTGGGCGACGGCGGTGCGGAAGGTGACGTCCCACAGCGTCGGTGCCTCGGCCATGTACGCCTCGCCGCGGGCGAGGCAGTTGAGGAAAGCGAGCTGCGAGGTGGCACGGGCCTCGTCGTTGATCGTCTGGTACGTCCGCGTCCAGTCCACCGACAGGCCGAGCCGGCGCCACAGGTCCTCGAACGCCTTCTCGTCCTCGACGGTCAGCCGCTCGCACAGTTCGATGAAGTTGCGCCGGGAGACGGGGAGCTGCTGCTTCCCCGGGTTCTCGGGCGGGGTGAACTCCGGGTCATAGGGCAGCGCCGGGTCGCACCGGACACCGAAGTAGTTCTGCACGCGCCGCTCGGTCGGCAGGCCGTTGTCGTCCCACCCCATCGGGTAGAAGACCTCCTTGCCGCACATGCGCTGGTACCGCGCGATCGCGTCGGTGTGCGTGTACGAGAAGACATGGCCGACGTGCAGCGAACCGCTGACGGTGGGCGGCGGGGTGTCGATGGAGAACACCTGCTCGCGCGTCCTGGAGCGGTCAAATACGTATACGCCTGACGTGTCCCACCGTTGAGACCACTTCTCTTCCAGCCCGTCGAGGACGGGCCTCTCGGGAACGCCGCTCGGGCGGTGGGTGAACGTCATGCTCCGACATGCTAAAGGACGTGCGGTTCGCCGCTTCGGGCCGGGTGCTCCGCCGCGCGCGAGGCCGGAACCCCAGGCCACTTGGGCCGGGCCGTACACGACCACTCGAAGGGAGTGAAATACATATGAGCCATAACCCGAATGCCTCCGGTGCGTTGTGACGGGTGCGGACGTTCGGTCCGCGTGGAATTCCGGAAGGCAGGAAACCTATGAAACAGGTCGCCAGAAAGGGACTGCTCACCGCCATGGTCGCCGGCGGAGCACTGGCCAGTGCCGGATACGCGCACGCCGACGCGGGCGCCGGTGGTGACTCGGTGGGATCTCCCGGGGTGCTGTCGGGCAACTCGGTGCAGATCCCGGTGCACGTTCCGGTCAACCTGTGCGGGAACACGGTCAGTGTGGTCGGCCTGCTCAACCCGTCGTCCGGCAACGGATGTGCCGACGTCTCGCACGGTGGCGGTCCTGCCGCGGGTCCGGCCGCCGGCCAGGGCACCGGAGGCGCCCGGTCCACGACCACCGGCGACTCGGCCGCGCACGGCGCGACGAAGGGCTCGCCGGGGCTCCTGTCGGGCAACGGCCTGCAGTTGCCGATCGATCTGCCGGTGAACATCACGGGGAACGCGGTCAGCGTCGTGGGTATCGGGAACCCGTCGAGCGGAAACGTCTCTTCAAACCGGCCGGACACGCCTCCCGTCCGCACCCTCCCCGCGCCTCCGCGGCTGACCGTGCCGGTACCGGCGGGTCATCAGGCCCCGCTCGTCCAGGCCGAGGCCGGCGAGTCGCTCGCGCACACGGGCACGGACTCCCTGGGCTTCACCGTACCGGCGGGCGCTGCCCTGCTGATCGGCGGCACCGTGCTGTACCGGAGGTCACGTCCGCGGACGTGACGGGCTCCTGGGCCGGCCCGGGCCGGCGGCCGAACTCCCCTGGCCCCGGCCCCCGGCCGCGGCACGTCGGCCGCAGCAGCCGGCCGACCGCCCCATCACATCAGTGAATGACATCATTTGGGTGCATACAAGGCGTTCCCCTGCGTGGGACACCGCGGGAACGTGCATCCACCACCAGTGTCGTCTCACGGTCTCGCGGGGCCGTGCGGGCCCCGACTCCCGCGGCGGCGGGACCGGGCGCCGCGCACCGATATCTGAGCCACACTGCGAGAGCAAGGTAAGTGAAAGCACCGGAACAACGTGGCGAAGTCCCAGCCAGAACCGGCACCGGCGGCTTCGGTGGCGGCGCCCCAGGACTCGCGGCCGGGGCGGTGTGGCCGGTGGCCGGGGCGGCACCGGCCAGAACTCTGCTCGATGTGCTGGAGGCGTCGGCCCGGGCGCATCCCGACGCGCCCGCTCTGGACACCAGCACGGGCTCGCGGGCCGATGGCGGTTCCGGGCTGCTCGACTACCGCGCCCTGACGGCCCGGGTCACGGAACTGGCCGACCGACTGGCGGCCGCGGGCATCGGCAGGGGCGACCGGGTCGGGGTGCGCGTCCCGTCGGGCACGGCGGAGCTATATCTGGCGATCCTGGCAGTGCTGCACACCGGGGCGGCCTACGTACCGGTGGACGCCGACGATCCGGACGAGCGCGCGGAGCTGATCTGGGCCGACGCCGCGGTGTGCGCGGTGATCGGCGCAGGATGCGAGATCGTGCCGCGCCCCGCGCAGCGGCCCGGTGGCCGGCCGGGCCGCCCGGGACCCGACGACGACGCCTGGATCATCTTCACCTCCGGCACCACCGGCCGTCCCAAGGGAGTGGCGGTCAGCCACCGTTCGGCCGCCGCGTTCGTCGACGCCGAGGCGCGGATCTTCCTCACGGACGCGCCGCTGGGCCCGGGCGACCGGGTGCTGGCGGGGCTGTCCGTCGCGTTCGACGCCTCGTGCGAGGAGATGTGGCTGGCCTGGCGGCACGGGGCGTGCCTCGTACCGGCCCCCCGGTCGCTGGTGCGGGCCGGCGTCGACCTGGGGCCCTGGCTGGTCGAACGGGGCGTCACCGTCGCCTCCACGGTGCCGACGCTGGTGGCGCTGTGGCCCGTGGAGTCGCTGGCCCGGGTGCGGCTGCTGATCCTCGGCGGTGAGGCGTGCCCGGCCGGACTCGTCGACCGGCTGGCAGCGCCGGGCCGCGAGCTGTGGAACACCTACGGGCCGACGGAGACCACCGTGGTCGCGTGCGCCGCGCTGCTGACGCCGGGGCAGCCGGTCCGGATCGGCACACCGCTGGACGGCTGGGAGATCGCCGTCGTCAACAGTGAGGGCAAGCCCGTCGCCTGGCACGAGACGGGAGAACTGCTGATCGGCGGGGTCGGCGCCGCCCGGTACCTCGACCCCGCCAAGGACGCCGAGAAGTTCTGTCCGCACCCGTGGCTGCGCGGCCCGCGCGTCTATCGCAGCGGTGACCTGGTGGTGGCGGAACCTGAGGGCCTGGTCTTCGTCGGGCGCGCCGACGAGCAGGTGAAGCTGGCCGGCCGCCGGGTCGAACTCGGTGAGATC
>NZ_JAPVLS010000117.1:0-25151 GCF_027158125.1 Streptomyces sp. H39-C1 | reverse complement strand
GCCTGGCCGCCGCCCGGGACGGCGGCACCGTACTGCTGCTGCCCCTGGAGGACGGCGTCGACGCGTCGACGACCGCCCGCCGGCTGGCCGCGCAACTGGGCGCGGCCGTCCACGCCGAAGTCACCGTGGGCGCGTCCACCCGCGTCCCCGCCCCGGCCGCGCACCCCGAGGCGGTCGCCGCGGGATACGCCGAGGCGCAGCGCTGCGTCGACGCGCTGCGGGTGCTCGGCCGGGGCGGAGAGGGTGCCGCGGCCGAGGACTTCGGCTTCCTGGGCCTGCTGCTGGCCGACTCCCGCGATGTCGGGGGCTTCGTCCGGCGGACCATCGGCGCGGTCACCGACTACGACACCCGGCGCGGCACCGACCTCGTCCGTACCCTCGACGCGTACTTCGCGAGCGGGATGAGCCCGGCCCGCACCAAGGACGCGCTGCACGTCCACGTCAACACCGTCGCCCAGCGCCTGGAGCGCGTCGCCCAGCTGCTCGGCCCCGACTGGCAGCAACCGGAACGCGCCCTCGAACTCCAACTGGCCCTGCGCCTGCACCGGCTGGGCGGCACGGGCTGAACCGCCGCCGGTCCGCGACCACCCTCCTGGGCGCGGACCGGCTGATCCTTCCGCGGTCAGCGCGGCGCGGTCGCGGCGGTGGCCGCGGGCGCCGGGTCCGCGGCCCGTTCCGGTTCCACCGCGGTGAGGTCCCGGCCACGGGTCTCCTTGGCGACCGCGACGGCGACCAGGGTGATGACGGCGGCGAGGACCACGTACAGGGAGATCGGGGTGGACGTCCCGTAGTCCTTCAGCAGCGCGGTCGCGATGAGCGGTGCGGGCGCGCCGGCCGCGACCGAGGCGAACTGGGCGCCGATCGAGGCTCCGGAGTACCGCATGCGGGTCGAGAACATCTCCGAGAAGAAGGCCGCCTGCGGCGCGTACATCGCGCCGTGGAAGATCAGTCCGACGGTGATCGCGAGCACCAGCGAGCCGAAGTTCTCGCGGTCGATGAGCATGAAGAACGGGAACGCCCACAGCCCCACCCCGGCCGCGCCCAGCAGGTACACGGGTTTGCGGCCGATCCGGTCGGACAGCGCGCCCCAGGCCGGGATCACCGCGAAGTGCACGGCGGAGCCGATGAGTACGGCGTTGAGCGCGGTCTGTTTGCCGAGCCCCGCGTGGGTGGTCGCGTAGACCAGGACGAACGCGGTGATGACGTAGTAGCTGATGTTCTCGGCCATCCGGGCGCCCATCGCGACCAGCACATCGCGCCAGTGGTCCCGGAACACGGCCACCAGCGGCATGCGTTCGACGGGATCCTCGGACGTCCGCGCCGCGGCCTTGGCCAGCGCCGCCTTGAAGACCGGCGACTCGTCGACCGACAGCCGCACCCACAGGCCCACCATCACCAGCAGACCGGAGAGCAGGAACGGTATCCGCCAGCCCCAGGCGAGGAACGCCGAGTCCGACATGAGCGCGGTCAGCGCGGAGAGCACCCCCGTCGCCAGCAACTGCCCGGCGGGCGCCCCGGTCTGCGGCCACGACGCCCAGAACCCGCGGCGCTTGGCGTCCCCGTGCTCCGACACCAGCAGCACGGCCCCGCCCCACTCACCCCCGAGCGCGAAGCCCTGCACCAGCCGCAGCACGGTCAGCAGCACCGGCGCGGCCGAGCCGACCGTGGCGTGGGTCGGCAGCAGACCGATGCAGAACGTCGCGCCGCCCATCATCAACAGGCTGATGACCAGCAGCTTCTTACGCCCGAGCCGGTCACCGAAGTGCCCGAACACCAGGGCGCCGACCGGCCGGGCGGCGAAGCCGATCGCGTAGGTCAGGAACGACAGCAACGTGCCGACCAGCGGATCGGAGCCCGGGAAGAACAGCTTGTTGAACACCAGGGCGGCGGCGGAGCCGTAGAGGAAGAAGTCGTACCACTCGATGGTGGTGCCGATCAGGCTCGCGGCGACGATGCGCTTGAGGGACGAAGGTGCGGGTGGAGCGGATGCCGAGGCAGCCATGGTCACCACTTCCGAGCGGGGACGGGGACGATTCGATGTCGCCACACCGTAGGAAGCCACTGGTCAGGCGCACATGTGGTGGGACACCACACTTTCGGGGTCGGGTGTCCGCGCGGCAGTTATGCGCGGCATCGGAAGCCAGGCCGGCGCCCTCCGGTGGCGCCATACGCCCCGCTGCGGGGATGCGGCTTTTGGCACACTTCGACGTGCGGTGCTGGCTCCCGTGCTGGTTCGGTGCTGACTAAAATCCCCTGTCAGCACCCCTGATCACCTCTCCCGTGCTGGTTTGGTGCTGACTACGGAGCGTTGAAGCCGTGAGTCCGGTCCGAGTGGGTGCTGCAGTCGGGCACAGTTGATTTTCGCTGCGCCTCCGGTTTTGGTCCGGCCCTCCGTGTACCGAGCGCGACTGCCCAAGGCAGACTCCTCGCCTGTCTGTCAGCTGCATTCGGTTTGCCCTGGCCCTGGCGCGTTGGGGGATGCGCAAATGCAAGTTCTTCGTCTACTGGTGGTACTCGGATCGCGCCCTTCCTGACCGCTATAGCGGCCGCAGTGGGTTTGAGCTGAGGGATGTTGGTCCGCGTATGGTCCGGATTTTGGTCCGCTGACGGCTTTTGTTCTCTTGGGGGCTGCGGGGCCCTTCCGGCGCTCGGCATGCCCAGCCGCATCGTTGGGAAGTCGACGCTCTATCTGTATGGCTTGCGGGTGCAGCTCTTGGGCGCGTGCTGGCTCGCCGCCACATCGCCTCATCGGGGTGCCATGGGGCATCTCGACCACTTACCGATGACGCACCTTGTGGAGCGCGTGGCCATCCTTGAGCCGGTCACAAGGGGCTCCTGAACTGCGTCTTTGCACGTGCGCATTATGTGTGGTGTGGGCGTTACGGACGATAGCTTGACGCTGAAATGACGCTCGTAGTGCTCGCCCGACGCTCGTTCTGATGGGGCGGCAGGCTTCCTGTTGGGCAGATCGAGCCCTGTTGAGGTGGCGAGTGTTTAGGGGCCCGAAGGCGGGTCACGCTGAGCGCAGAGCCGCTGGTTCCGGCTGATCAGATGTCGCGGAAGGGACCGGGCGGGTCCGTGACCTGCCGGGATAGTCGGCGGCGGGGCGCTGAACAGCGAAGATGGTCTTTCGGCTGTTTCGCGGTCATGCCCGTTGATGCGGCCGGAAGTCCCAGAAAAGTCCCAGGGGGATCCCAGGGGTGGTGGCCATTCTTACGGCTCTGCGCAGAGATCGAGGCTGCCGGTCAGCAAGAGTGTGGCCATGCCCGCGCGGAGGTCAATGAGGCCAGCCGTTCTAACGGCGGCATGGTCGTCATCACGGCGATCCGGCGTCTACGGACGACGGTGTTCAGGTAGGGTCCGTCGGACCCTTGGCGTCGACGAACGACGGAGCATGGCGCGAAGTGACCAGTCGAAAGCGTATTCCGGCGCCGTATGGTGAGCGGCCCATCGCGCGCGCTCGACGCGCGAAGGCACTGGAGTTGATCGAGCGTCTAGTCGCAGAGGGGCGTGTCTGTCTCGCCGATCCCGATGACGACGAGGTTGCGGAGTGGCGGCGAGTAGTCGATTACGCCAAGCGGCATGGCCTGGAACCGCAGGGCAGACGCATCGAGAAGGCGCGCTTCGGCGCACACGGGCTGGTGATGCGGCTCGCCGAGGGCCCTCACCCCAACTCGCGGAGTCAGCGGCCGAAGGCCGATGCTTCGGTGGTGCCGGTCCCCACACGACTGAGTTCTCTCCATCCGGCTGTGGCCGCACTCAAGGACGATGACGGACAACTGGTCATTCGCGATGTGCTTCGTCGCCGGTCACTCCTGATGCTGCAGTCGCTGGCTGCCGAGGCGGTGCGGCGAGGGTACGAGGTCAGGCAGAGCCAGTCGTACCGTTCACAGCGCGAGGGCGGAATGGACGTGGTGGTCGACGGCTTCGCGTGCGCCGTCGCCGTGAGGCAGGAGTTTCCGCAGTCGACGAATCCAGAGCGCTCCGCGCGGCTTGTCGTCGAGCTTGACCATGGCCGGTCCGGTCGGCCGGGGCGCTGGCGAGATCGCAAGAGCAGGGTGCTTGAGGACGCCTTGGGGGTGATCCTTGGGGAGATCGAGGCGCGAGCGCTGGAGGCCGCTCAGCGCAGAGAGTGCGAAGAGCGGGCTGGGGCGGAGCGCGAGATCCGCTGGCGGGCGGCCATGGAAGAGGCGAGGAGTCGGGCCGTTCGCGATCAACTCGCTGAGGTACTGCGCGAAGAGGCAAGACGCTGGCAGGAGGCCGCCGTCCTCGGTGCGTACTGCGATGCTCTGGAACGCCGTCTTGCCGAACCGGGCAGCGGCGTGGACGAGCTAGCTCCGGAATCGGCCAGACGCTGGTTGAAGTGGGCACGTGAATTCGCCAGGTCGATCGACCCCTTGACCCGGCTTCCAGAGATGCCGGCTCCTGGGGAGCCAACGCCAGAGGAGCTCAAGTCATACCTGAAGGGGTGGAGTCCCTACGGACCAGAACGTCGGGGCGGGCGGTGAAGCACAGGCCGGTCCACCAATATGGATCCGAAACTCAATTGGTTCTATTCGAGGGTGTAGCGGATGTAGGGACCGCCGAAGTATCCGCGGATTATGTGTGGCTGGTGTTGGCAGCGGTGGAAGAACCTGCGGGTTTCGGCCGGGCATTGGGCCTGGTCGCGGGCCTGGCTGGGTATGGGCAGGCTGCGTTTGAGGTCGGCGTTGACCAGTTCGTCGGGGTTCAATTCCGGTGAGATACGACGGCAGGTAGCGCAGTTGGATCCGGTCGTGCGCGGAGTGGCCGTATGGGACGACATGGAGCTTGTGGGTTAAGTGGCCCGCGAGGCGGTCGAGGAAGCGGAACACCACTCCGGCGTCGAAGGTCTCGGGGAACACATTCGCCGGCTTGGGTGTGCCTGGGTAGATAGACGATGCCCGGGTTGGTGAAGCTGGCGCCGGTATTGCAGGAGTCCTTGTTCCGACGGCCACTGTCGTCCTCGGTACAGCCACCCGTGGGAGTGTCTTTTTTCTTTGTGTATGCCCCGACTGCGTCACCCTGTGCGGTGAAATCCTCGCCATGCCGGCGGATTCGCCCCATCGCGGATAGCGCGGGAAGCGGCGTACATCGCCGCTCGCGACCACCTGGCCTGGGCGCATCCCTCTATTCAGCGAAGAGAGAAGACCGACAGATGGGCGAGACCGCACAAACCATCGCCGCCCGGCTGCAGGAGGCGTTCGAAGCCGGGGACCTGGCGCAGCTGGGAACGCTGTTGGATCCGGGCGTTCGGTGGGGCGGCAAGGAGGACACCCCTCAGACCTGCCACTCGTGCTCCGATGTGCTGGTTTGGTATGGCCGACTGAGCGCCGAAGGGGTGCGCTCCCGGATCACCGAGACCATCGTGCGTGACGAGGCGGTGGTGCTGGGCTTTGACCTGGCGGGACCCGAACGCGGCCCCGACGGCGAGCGCCCGAACCAGATCTTCCAGGTCTTCCGTCTCTCGGGTGGACCGGTCACCGACATCCGCGGCTACCCGCAGCGCGCCCTGGCGCTGGCCGTCGCTGACGTCCCGGCACCTACGAGGGGATAACGCGCGGGAAGTCACCGCAAGGCGTCCGTGCAACCCGCGCCGCTGCGGGTCGTTGGCCAGGATCTCAGCGCCCAACCGCGCCAGTCCCTTCTGTGGTTGAGCGTTGACCCGGCTCCCCCTGGGACGGGGACTCGGCGCGGAGCCGGTCGCGCTCTGCCGTGGTCTGCTTGATCTGTTCGCCGAGGTCTTCTGCCGCTTGCGAGGGCGGGCAGCAGCCGCGGGCGGCCAGCGGTGCGGTGCCGTGATGGTCTTTGCGCATGGGGCGCACGCAGCACCAGTAGGTGACCACGGCCGCCAATGCGGTCGCTCCGATGGGGAGCAGCCAGCTGGTCATCGGGACGCGCCTGCAGGCTTGCCGAACGAGACCGGAGTGTCCGTCGGGTCGCCGATGGGAGCCTGCTGCGCGGCGCGCAGCGCGTCTATCTCGGCGCGCAGTGCGGCGAGTTCGCGTTCCTGTACGGCGCTGGTGCCGTGGCCGGCCTGTTGTTTGTTGCTGGGGCGCATCAGGAACCACATCATGACGCCCATGCCGAGCGGGCACATCAGGGCGGGGAGGATGTAGAGGATTTGCTGCATGGTTTTCGTCTCCTTAGCGGGTGGTGAGGGTGCGGCGGAGTTTGCGTTCGGACAGGCGTCCGTGGGCGAAGGGTTTGCCGTCGAGGAGGATGCCGGGGGCGAACAGCACGCCCATGTCGAGGGCGAGTCGGCGGCCCTCGTCGGTGGCGAGGCCGATCTCGGTGATGTGCAGAAGGTGGTCGGCGCCGATGCGGGCGAGGACCTGTTTGGCGTGGTCGCACAGGGCGCAGTCGGCCTGGGTGAGCAGGGTCACCTGTACGGCGGTGCGGGCGGTGGCGTCGGGCATGACTATTTCGCCTTCCCCTGAAGGTCGGCCAGTAGTTTGTCGGGGGCGACGTACATCGTGTACTTCGGGGCACCGCCGTAGTCGCCGCGCCACTTGATGGTTCCGTCAGGTCCAACCAGGACGAAGGTGTGGCCGTCGCGGGAACTGCCCATCATCCCGTAGGAGTTGGCGTCGAAGGTCTTGGACACGGCCAGGTCCGGGTCGGCGAGCACCGGCGTGGACAGCTTCATGTCGCGGGTCTTGCGGGTGATCAGGTCGGCGGGGTCGGTGGTGATGGACAGCACCTGGTCGATGCCGGCGGCCTTGACCTTGGCTGCCTGCTTCTCCAGGTCTTTCATCTGGTCCCAGCACGGCTGGCAGGTCAGGCCCTCCTGGAAGTACAGCAGGACGGTCTTGCCCTGGTAGTCGGCGAGGCTGATCTTCTTGCCGGTGCTGGCGTCGAGGGTGAAGGCGGGGGCGGCCGTGCCCGGGCCGGGCTTGCCGATCTCGTACCCGCCCGGCCCTCCGGAGGCGGACGTGGAGCGGGTGAAGACCGCGTACAGCGCGCCGGTGAGCACGGCGGCGAGCACGATGCCGACGGTCCAGAAGGTGAGGCGGCGGCGGTTTTCCGCGCGCTGCGCTTCGGCTTGGGTGGCGGCCGCTTTGGCCGTGCGGGCGGCGGCTTTGGACGGGTGGCGGGTGTTAGTCATCGGCGGTGATCCCGGTGGTCTCAAGTGTGGGGACGGGGGTCGCGCAGCAGGCGGGGTGCTCCGCGTCGGACGGCGTGGCGGAACCTGCGGGCGCGGTCTTGTCATGGGGCGGCGGGGCTTCGCTGCGGTGCCGGCGGGCCTGTCGGACGAGGAGGACGGCGGCCGAGGCGAGCAGGAGCGCGAAGGCCCAGCCCGGGAGCCATGACAGCCACCCGGTCGCCTGCGCTGCCCAGTGCTGGAGGTCGGCGGCCAGGCGCAGGCGCCACCCGCCGTCTCCCATGCCGGGCCCGGTGAAGGCGATGACGACGGTGAGCGCGCCCATGCCGATCAGCAGCAGCCCGGAGGCCAGCGTGCCCGGAGATATGCGGCGCTTGAGCGGCCCGAGGGTGAGGGTGATTTCGCGGCCCTGCAGCAGGCGGGAGGAGCCCCAGTCGCGGCGGTCCCACACCAGAGCGAGCGCCGCCAGAGGGGCGACCATCCCAGCCACGTAGGTCGCGGAGACCACGAGGGCGGCAGGGAAGGAGGCGGTTGCCCCGGACAGGACGGCGACGCCGGCGAGCACTGGGGCGCAGCAGGAGCTGGCCGCGCCGGAGAAGAGCCCGAGCCCGTAGACGGATCCGATGCCCGTTCCGGTGCCCGGCGTGCCACCCGTCGGCATGGGCAGGCGCGGCTTCCAGCCGGCCAGTACGGCGATGCCGCCGGCGGCCATGGCCAGGCCGCCGATGGAGAAGACCGCGAAGTGGTGCCCGGAGACCAGCGCGGTGATGGCGGTGGCGCCGAGCCCGATCGGGATGATGACGGTGGCCACTCCGGCGGCGAAGATCAGTGTGGCGGCGAGGATGCCGCGTCTGCGGTGGAACCCGGTGGCCAGATAGGCGGGCAGCATCACCGACACGCAGCACGGTGCCAGCAACGCCACGATGCCGCCGAGGAACGACGCGAGCAGCGTCGTGCCGAACAGCAGTCCTTGCATGTGCTCTCCAGGCTCCGGAATCGGCGACGTCAGAACGTCACTCTAATACCAATCACCTAAGGAGTATAGGAGAAGAATGCTGGCGGGACCGCACATGCGAGTCCGCGACGGTCATCTACCGATGTGGCTCGGGGGGAGGCTTGTGCAACTCGCCTGCGGAAAAGGCAACGAGGGGACAGGTCAGGCGCGTTCGGGGGTATGCCCGGTCAGCGCGTGGCGGCTGCCGCGCTCACGGCGCTCGGGGGGCAGTAGTGCAGGTGAGCGGCGGTGGCGATCGGTGTGGCCAGGCCGATGATGGGGAGGGCCAGCAGGGCGGCGACGCCAGTGAAGGTGAGCGCGGTGCGCAGGCGTCCGAGCGGGTGGTGCGGGACGATCAGACGTCGTACGCGTTCGGCGGCAGTGCTGCCTCCCGCGCCGAGCGCGGCGGCGGGTGTGCGGGCCCCGGCCAGGTTGAGCAGTGCTTCGGCCAGCGTGATGCGGTCGGCGCTGCGGGCCGCGACGTCGTCGGCGAGCAGCTCTACGAGCCGGAGGGTCTCGGCGTGGGCGCGGGTGAAGAGCCGAATGCGCGGGAAGGCACGGGCCAGGCCACCGGACCAGGCGAGCACCAGGTCGTGCCGCTGGTCAAGGTGGGCGCGCTCATGGGCGAGGGCCGCCGCGAGCTGCTGGTCGTCGAGCAGTCGCAGGGCGGCGGTGGTGACCACGATCCGGCGGCGCCGGCCGGGCAGGCAGTACACGGCGGGTTCGTCGGAGTCGACAACCACCGCGCCCAGGTGGACGGAGGGGGTGCCGACCATGGTCAGCACACCGTGGTGGCGGGCGCGGCTACGTAGCGCCCCGGCCAGGGAGGCGGCCACGCACCAGGCCGCGCGGGCAAGGACGGCCAGCGCCAGCACGGCTC
This sequence comes from Streptomyces sp. H39-C1, assembly GCF_027158125.1. NCBI lineage: Bacteria > Bacillati > Actinomycetota > Actinomycetes > Kitasatosporales > Streptomycetaceae > Streptomyces > Streptomyces sp. H39-C1. The sequence continues at coordinate 16,154 of NZ_JAPVLS010000117.1, read as the reverse complement.
CAACCGCGGCTGCGGCAGCCCCGCCGGGGGTGGCGTACTGATCGCGCAGCGCCATCACGCAGGCGCGGAACAGATTCGCGAGGTCCGCGCTGACTTGCACCGTGGGTACGACCAGGGCGAGCCCGGCCAAGACGGCGGACACCAGCAGGGAGACGGCTGCCGCCTGCCAGGCGATGATGCCCAGCCGGGGAGCGCGTGCGGTCCAGCCGCCGCGGGCGAGCAGCCTGGGGGCCGCGAAGGCGAGCAACGCGGCGTATGCGAGAAGGATGAGCGCCGCGCTCACCGTGCGGACCCCTGGGTCTTGGCGGCGTTGAGCAGCTCGCGCAGCGCCGCACTCTCGCCGGGTTCCATGCCTTCGACGAACTTCACCAGCATCGCCGCGCGGTCGTCGGCGACCGCCAGTGCTTCGTTCATCAGCCCGGCCACGTAATCCTCGCGACTGGCGGCGGCCTCGTAGACGTTGACCCTGCCGCGCTTGACGCGGGTCATCCAGCCCTTGCGGTAGAGGATGTCCATCACCGTCTGGACCGTGGTGTAGGCGGGTTCGGGCTCGCGGTCGAGCCGTTCGAGGACGTCGCGCACGCAGACCGGTTCGCCGGTGCTCCAGACCGCGTCCATGATCGCGGCCTCCAGATCGCCGAAATGCGGCATGGCACCTCCCGTATCGCGTGAACGCCCGCACCCATCCTAAGCCGTCTAGGAGCCGGCGGGCCCGAAGGCGCTCCCCGGACGGCGTTCACACGTCTGGGCGATCATCGCGCGGCATTCCCTAATCTCCTAAGGAGACACTTAGGGTGATCGCGAAAGAGCACTCCGTGACGTCTGTCGCGACGTGCGGACAGGGAAGGATCTCCCGCATGAACTCTGCATTGATCGCCCGCGGTGGCGTGGTCGCCGCGACGGCTGTGGCTGCTGCCGCAGGCTTCCTCGGTCTGGGCCAGGCGCATGCCGCCACCATGCCCGGGGCGGCCGCAACGACAACAACCTCGTCGTCGCCCACCGCTTCCGCACCCACAGTTAGCATGCCGGGCATGCCGATGGCGGGCATGGCCGTCAGTGTCCGGGACCAGGCGTGTACCTGCTGCGACGCGGCCCCCTGCCCGTGCTGCCTTCCGGGCGCGGACTGCTGCGATGGCGGGGAGTGCTGCGACTGCTGCACGCAGGACTCCGGCGCCCGGACGCCGAACGATTCGCCCTCCGCTCCGGGGCACGACGACTGCTGCCCCAGGGGCGCCCAAGCGACGGCATAGGGGAACGGTGGGCGGCGGCCGTAGCGGGCGGCCGCCCGCCGGATTCCGCCTGGACCGGCTGGCGCTGGTACACGCCGCCAGGGCGAGCCCGAGGTGATGACGAGCGCGAGCGCACGCCGGGCCGCACGGCGACAAGCCGCCGCGGGAAGGTCATGTCCGCGGGCTCGTTCCCGCGCGGGTCGCGCCCCGGTCAGAGGTGCTTGGGCTCTGATGGCCGCGCCTCCTGGGCGTCGGCATCGCGCTGGGTGGCACGCAGTTGGTCGATCTCTGCCTGGAGCCGGGTCAAAGTGGCAGCCTGGTCACTGGGCTGTTCTGACGCGGGCTTCTTCCCGCCGCGCATCATGAACCACATCATTGCGCCCATGCCGACGGGGCAGGCCAGCAGCGGCAAGGCGTAGAGCAGCTGAGACATCTGGACTCCTCCCTCGCGGCCGGCGCGAAGGCCCGGCCGTGCAAATAAGGTTTCCATATGTACTAAGTAACTTAGGCCACTGGGGAGTGTTGCGCGAGGTCTATCCGCTCGGCGCTTCGCCTGCGGATGACGGAAGGGGGGAAGGCGGAAGGACGGCGTGGCCGCCGCACTTCAGCCCCTGGCCGCCGCGCCCCATCGAGGCGCGTTGACATGCTGCGGGGCGGACCGGCCCGATGTGGGACCGCCCAATGAGCGAAAGGTAGCCACCCCTCGCCACTCGCCTAATATCCTTAGTAAGATCGGCGTAGCGAAGATCCGGAACACCACGGACGAGGAGAGGTGCCATGGCCGGCAAGAACCCGAGGCCCAAAGCCGGCAGCGGCGGGAAGTCCGCGAAGCAGAGTGCCCGGGAGCGGGTGGCTGCCGCGCGTGCCGTCGAGGCTCGCAAGGAGCGGCGGCGCCGGGTGGCGTTCATATCCACCGTGGGCGTGATCGGTGCCGCCCTGATCGGAGGCGTGGCTTGGGCCGTGGTGGCGAACGGCGGCTCCGGCGGGAGCGGCGGAAAGGCGAGCGGGCCGCTGCCGGCTCCGGTGGCGTTCGGGAGTGCGACGGCGCTGCCGCCATGGGCGGCTCCGGCGGATGCTTCGGCGGGCGCGAAGGCGGCGGGGATGAAGGTGTCGGCCATGGAAGGCACTGTGAACCACTTCCACGCCCACCTGGACGTGATCGTCGACGGCAAGCCGGTTCCGGTCCCGGCGAATCTGGGGATCGACCAGGCCGCGCAGGCGATGTCGGAGCTGCACACCCACGACGCGTCCGGGGTGCTGCACATCGAGGCGCCAGCACACCGCCGCTACATTCTCGGCCAGCTGTTCAATGAGTGGGCGGTGCACTTGGACGCGCAGCAGGTCGGCGGTCTGAAGGCCGGTGCGGGCAAGGAGCTGACGGCGTATGTGGACGGCAAGAAGGTGGCCGGTGACCCCGCGTCGATCGAGCTGACCGCGCACCGGGAGATCACCCTCGTCTACGGGGCCGCCAACGCTTCGGTGAAGGTGCCGTCCTCATACGACTTCCCGAACGGCGAGTAGCCGGTCTGCGGCGGCCGATGACCGCCCTGCCGCGATGACTGCCCGTGCGGTCATCGCGGCAGTCAATGCCGGGCCAGCAGCAGACTCGCGTGCAGCTGCTGATTCACCTCCAGGGCGATCACCGCGATCGCGAGCGCCGTCAGCAGTCCCGGGCTCCAGCGCAGCCGCACTGTCAGCCACCGCCCGGTGAGCCGGCCGTAGGCGGCCCGCAGCACGGCGAGGGACATGACGGCCACCACCAGCGGGCTGGCCGGGTTGTAGCGGAACGCGGCGACGAGATCCCCGCGCAGGACCAGACGTACACCGCGGGTCATCCCGCAGGCGGGATCCATCACCCCCAGGAAGTGGAGGGGGCCGTGCAGGTCCAGGGGCGGCAGCCCGAAGACGGCCAGCGCCGCCGCGATCGCCATTCCGCTCACGGCCGGGATCGTGAGGTAGCGGTGACGGTCGCGCGACTCCCACCGCGTCGAGAGCAGGGGGCGCTCCGCGATGCGGCTCACCGGGTGTCTGGCAGCCGCTTGTGTGCGACGCCGATGATGGTGGGTGAGGACGGCGCGGTGCGGCCGTTGACGAGGAAGTCGAAGCGCCGCACATGCGCTACGGCGAATCCGGCGTCGGTGATGGCGCGTTCGGTGTCGCGGGTGAGATGGCAGCCGCCTCCCACCCGGGTCCACAGCGGGTCCAGCATCCTCTGCAGCCGTGCCCGGCGGGTCCGGTCGGCCTTGACGTGCTCGTAGAACCGCAGTTCCCCGGCCGGGCGCAGCACCCGCGCGGCCTCGGCGAGCACCCGGGGGACGTCGCCGACCGTGCACAGCACCAGCGAGGCCACGACCACGTCCACCGAGCTGTCGGGGGCCGGCAGGTCCTCGGCCAGGCCGGCGCGGACCTCGATGGGCACGGAAGCCTCGGCGGCGGCCCGTTCGGCCTGCGCGCGCAGCCGGGGTTCGGGCTCGACCGCGACGACGTGCTCCACCTCAGGCGGGTAGTGCCAGAAGTTCGCACCGGTCCCGGCGCCGATCTCCAGCACCCGGCCCCGGATGCCGACGAGCAGCTCCTGGCGGTGCTCGACCGCGCCATGGGCCTCGGTGAAGGCGTTGATTCTCGGATAGATCCGCGCGAACAGCGGATGGGACACCTCGGTCGGCACGCTTCCTCCTTGCGGCGTCGGGAAGGTAGGCCCACCCGCCACCGTCATCGATCTCCTGCACCACTCGGCCAACTGGCACGGCCCGGACCCATCTCCCGCCGCAGGCGCGCAATGGGCGCTGCGCGGTGGCAGTGGACCCCGCCGCCCAACACGTACATCCACCTAAGTAGATTAGGAGGTGGCTCGGGGTGCGGCAAGGCGACCGGCCGTCCGCGCGGCATTCACCATTCACCCATCGATCCGACCTGGAGGCTGTGCATGAGTCAGGGCATTTCCGAACTCGTCGCGAGCGGGCCGCTCCTCCTGGCGGCGCCACTGGCGCTCGCCGCCGGTGCGGTGTCGTTCTTCTCGCCCTGCTGCCTGCCTCTGGTGCCCGGCTATCTGTCGTACGCGACCGGCATGTCCGCCGACGACGTGCACGCCGCGTCCACGGCCGAGGGCACGTACCCGGGAGCGGGGGCGGAGCGGACCGGCCGGGGCCGGATGGTGACCGGGACGCTGCTGTTCGTGCTGGGCTTCTCCGCGTTGTTCGCCAGCTACGGCGCCGCACTGGGCGCCGTCGGCACGTTGCTGCTGGCCCATCAGCGTGGCCTGGCCCAGATCCTCGGCGCCCTGACAGTGCTCCTAGGATTGATGTTCCTCGGCGCGTTCGAGCACCTGCCCCTCGCGGGGAAGACCTTCAAACTGACGTACCGTCCGCGTCTGGGCCTGGCCGGGGCGCCGTTGCTGGGTGTGATGTTCGGGCTCGGCTGGACACCGTGCATCGGCCCCACGCTCGCCGCCGTGCTCAGTCTGTCGGTCACCACCGGCAGCGCCGGACGCGGCGCGCTGCTCGCCTTCGTCTACAGCCTCGGACTCGGCATCCCGTTCCTGCTGGCTTCCCTGGCCTTCCGCCGCGCGCTGCGGGCCTTCGGGTTCGCCTGCCGCAACGCCCGCGCGGTGATGCGCGTCGGCGGGGCGCTGCTCATCCTGGTCGGCCTGGCCCAGATCACCGGCGTGTGGGCGTGGCTCATCAGTGACATGCGGGGCTGGATCACCGGCTTCCAACTGCCGCTGTAGCACCGGACCGGGCGCGCCCGCCGTACCGCCCGGTCAGCCCTTCTCGACGACCAACTCCACGGCGGAGTACAGCTCGTCATAGGTGGTGGCGCCGAAGAACACCGCCGCGATCCGGCCCTTCCGGTCAAAAACGTAGGTGGACGGCGTGGCCTGCGGGGCGAGCGAACCGAACCGCAGCGACAGCTTCGTGGCGGGGTCGTTGAAGCTGGGATAGGTGATCCCGAAATCGTGCTCGAAACCCAGTCCCGCGACGGGGGTGTCACGGACGTCCACACCGACGAACCGCACCCCCTGCCGGGAGGTCTCGTCGGCCACGCGGCGCAGCCCCGGGGCCTCCTTGCGGCACGGAGTGCACCATGAGCCCCAGAAGTTGACCACGATGACACTGCCGCGCCAGTCCGCCGTGGACAGGTGCTCCCCGGTCAAAGTGGTGCCGTCCAGGACGGGCGCCGCAGGGCGCTCGGCCGCCGGAAGGACCGTGCGGGTCTGGCTCACTGTCGTGCTGCCTGCCTCGGCGGTCCGCAGGCCCTGGAGCGCGAACACCCCGAGCACCGCCGCCGCGGCGGCCACCAGCAGGACTACCAGCGTGCGGATACGCGGGCGCGTCATGACTTCTCGTCGCTCTCCGGATAGATGAAAGTACGGGTCACCAGATGGTTGGGAGCGGTCAGCGTCTCGCGCTGAGGGCGACCGTCGGCGTCCACAATGAGTTCGATCTGGGTCTTCTCGGCCGGGTAACCGAGGAGCAGAGTGGTGGTCCCGTCCGGGCCGGGCACGGTGTTCACGTTGGCCGCGCGGCCGCCGCTGTAGGGCTCGCTGGTCAGGAACCGCTGTCCTGTCGGCGTGAGGGAGTGAGGAGTGCCCAGGCCGCGAGTGGTGTCGCTGGTGACCCGCTCGTAGACGGTGAACGCCCCGGTGCCGCGCAGGACGCTCGCGACGCGTTCCAGCGCGCCGGGATCGGGATGGGCCGGCCAGGGCACCGCCACCGACGCCGTACCCCCCTGCCAGCCGTCCGCCGCCACCCGCACCGTCAGGTGGCTTGCGCCCTTCTCCCAGGCAATCGGCGCCACGAAACACCCCACTCCACACCCGCGCACCCGCAGGGTGCGTGTGGCACCGGCCGGATCGGCCAGGGCCGCCGAGAGCCGGTACCCGGCGTCGGCCCCCGGTGCGTCGGAACCCGGAGCGGTCAGCTGCAGCACCACCTGGCCGTCGCTCGCCGTCACGCTCACGCCGATCTCCCCCGTACGCGCACCGACTTGAACCACCGGCCCGGTCGCTGGCGGCGCTACCCGCAACGCGCCCCCGCCCTGCCGGGGCGGCGCCGACGCGCCCAGGACCGCGGTCACGCCCAACACCGCCACCAGCACCCCGGCCTCGGCTCGCAGCAGGCGCACCGGCACCGAGTTCTGCCGCCTCCGCAGACGCCACCGCGCTGCCAGCGCGCACCCTGATACCGCCACCACCAAGCCGAGTTTCACCAGCAGCCAACGCCCGTACCCGGTCGACGTCACCGCCGACAGCGGAACGACCACCAGCGCCGACACCACCCCGGTGGCCACCACTACGGCGAACAGCCAGGCCGCCAGCCGCGCGTACGAACCCAGCACCGCCCAGCTCGCAGCCGGTGCCGATCGCCACCGCACCGCACACCGCACGACGTACACCAAACCGCCCACCCACACCATCGCCGCACCCAGATGCGCCACGGTCGTCAGCGCGCCCCAACCCGCGAGAAACGCCTGCGGATGCGCCCGCAACCCCTCGGCGACCACCACGCCCGAAACCGGCACCCACACCCAGCGCGGCAAACGCCACCCGACCACCCCGGCTGCGGCGAACACCCCCGCCTCGACCAGCGCCAGGACCCCGGGCCGACTGTCCAGCTGGCCCAACGCCGGATCCGTCACTGCCGAGAGCACGCTGCCGTCCCCGACGATGACCGCCACCAAGCCCAGGGCAGCCACAAGCCCGGCCAAAACCGCAGGCAGTGTCCACTGGCGGGGCAGCCGACCCGCGTCGGGCCGATGGCGACGCCCCCACCGGACCGCGACCGCCTCTCCGATGACCATCGCCAGCGCGGCGAACAGGATCCACCGCAACGCCGTCGTCACGACCTGGCCGGACGTGGCCGCAGATCCCAGACCACCCTGGGAAAGCGCGCCTTGGGCAGAGGGCCCGACCGCGAACTGATAGCTCCCAGTCACCGCGTCGCCATCCTGGGCAATGACCTGCCAGGTCACCGTGTACACCCCGGACCGAAGCGCACCCCGCACCGCAGCGGTCATCACGCTCCCACCGCTACCGAGGACCGCGGAATCGACCTGCTGTTCCGCCCCGTCCGACCCGGCCACCCGTACCGCACGGCCCGACGGCGTAACCCGCTGATCAAAGATCAACATCAGGGACGTCGGAGACTCCGCGACACTGCTGCCCACCGTGGGCGTTGTGAAAAGCAGCGACGCATGCGCCGAAGCGGCAGGCGCCCACCCCACCCCCAGCGCCAGCAGCGCCGCCACCCCCGACAACACCAGGCCCACCCGCTGCCGCAGACGCCCAGCGACCTGCCACCGACCACGCACCTCGCCGTTCAGAACGCCCTCCAGCATCACCGTGCCACGCGGGCGGCACCAACCCCGTCCCAAAGCTCCTAAGCAGCATAGGCGCATCAGGTCAGGGCGATGCCGCGGGGTGACGGTCGGCCGCGGGCCAGGGTGCGGGACTGTCCGGAAGTTCGAAATGCGTCGAAGTTTTCGTCAGTCGGCGCAAAGCGTCAGTCGTCTTGCGCGCCGGAGCCCAAGGTCCACGTATCGAGCATATTCAGGAACGGGTTTCTCGATCAGCTGCGAGGCTGCGCCACCCATTCGCAGCGCTACACGGGTTGGGGCGTAAGTGCGGCGAGTCGTCCGGTGTGGGAGAGCGTGAGGACGGCTCCGGCGCAGGCCAGGCCGGTGGCGGTCAGGGCGAGCCAGACCAGCCATAGGGCATGGTGCTGTTGGGCGAGGTCCCACAGCGAGCCGGTGGCGAGGTTGCCGAGGGTAATGCCGAGGCCGGAGATGGTGTTGTACAGGCCGTAGTGCGTGGCGACCAGTCGGTCGCCTGACAGGGAGACGATCGTGTCCATCTCGAACGGGTAGACCACGGCGCTTCCTGCGGCCAACAGGATGACGGCCGAGGCCAGGGCGGCCAGCATTCCCAGCGTTGTAACCCGGCCGGATCCGCCGGAAGCGGAGGCCAAGGCCAGGGGCAGAAAGGCTGTTCCCATGGTGGACAGGCCACGGACCAGTGCTTGGGAGGAAGTCCAGCGGGCCTTGGCCCATCTGGTCAGTCGCAGTTGGCCGGCGACGGCGACCAACGCCGAAAGTACGAACAAGCCGCTGGTCGCCTCGGTTCCAACTGGCCCAAGGGCTTGACCTGCGGCCAGGGGGAGCGCGAGGTAGACCTGGAAGGCGAGTACGTAGGAGCCGATCATCGCGACCGAGAAGAGCAGGAACGGCCGGTTGGTAGCTACCTGCCGCCACTGGGTCAGCACCCCGGTGCGCTGTTCACCGGCCGGGTACCGGCCGCCGCGGTCGGGCAGTGCCCGCCACTGCAGCACGGTCAGGGCCGCGAAGATTCCTGCTGCGACAGTGCACACCAGACGGAAGTCCGCGACAAGAAGTCCCAGCCCGACCAGCGGGCCCATCAGCATCCCGGCCTGGTAGTACACGTTGAACGTGGCGAAGGCGTCCACCCGCCGGTCCCCTGCTTCGGCGGCCAGGTAAGCGCGTACGGCCGGATTGAACAGCGCTCCGGCGAAGCCGGTGGCCGCCGACGCGAGGATCAATGCGGGGAGCGCGTCGACCCACCCCAACAGTGCGAACCCTGCGGTACGCAGAAGACAGCCGGCCAGGATCGGGGCTTTGTACCCGTAGCGGTCGGCGATGGTGCCGCCGATGAGGAACATGCCCTGCTGGGACAGGTTGCGCACCCCCAGCACGAGGCCGACCGCCCAGGCGGCCAGGCCGAGGTCGCCGGCCAGGTGCGCGGCCAGGTAGGGCATGAGCATGTAGAAGGCGAGGTTGATGGCGAACTGGTTGGCCATCAGCAGTTGTACGACGGGCGGGAAGGAGCGGCTCTGGCGCCAGAGTGATGTCATCGGGCGGCCCCCGCCAGTCCAAGCACGCCGATGCCGGCCAGCGGGTCGAGGACCGTGGTGCACCGGGTCCATCGGGTAACGGTGTGCTGCGACGGATGGGTGATCTCGTCGGGAGCGTCTGCGGGGATGTGTCCCAGCAGACGGTGTTCACGGCAGTAGGCGTCGTCGAAGACGGTACCGACGTAGCGTTGCGGGCCGTCGGGGAAGACCGCGACGATCCGGGCCTCAGCCGGGAGCGTGCTGGCGAGGTGGCGGGCGACCAGGGCGACTGCGCCCACGCTCCATCCGCCGGTGGCGTACCGGCTGCGGGCCAGCGAGCGAGCAGCCCAGACCGCTTCGGGTGCCGCGACCCAGTGGATCTCGTCGAACAGGCCGTAGTCGACGTTGCGGGGGTAGATGCTGCTGCCAAGCCCGCGCATCAGGCGTGGCGCCGCGGGCTGCCCGAAGATCGTCGATCCGGTGGTGTCCACCCCCACCACGCGGAGGGCGGGGAAGAGGCCGCGCAGCACGGAGCCGATACCGGCCGAGTGTCCGCCGGTGCCCACGCTCACCACCAGGGCGTCGATCCGGCCGAGTTGGGCGACCAGCTCGTGCGCCAGCGGCTGGTAGGCCGCCGCGTTGTCCGGGTTGTGGTACTGGTCCGGGCACCAGGAATCCGGATGGACCGTGAGGAGTTCCTCCACCCTCTGCCGGCGGGCCTGCTGCCAACCACCCTCCGGATGCGGGCGCTGCACCACCTGCACGTCGGCGCCGTAGGCGGTGAGCAATCCGGTCATGAGGGGCTCCATGCCCGGATCGGTGACCACCGTGACCGGATGGCCGAAGGTGACTCCGGCCAGCGCCAGCCCCAGACCCAGGGTTCCGGAGGTGGACTCCACGATCCGCGCCCCAGGAAGGAGCTCGCCGCGTTCGCGGGCGGCCCGGACCATGTAGAGCGCCGTACGGTCTTTGATCCCGCCGGGATTGTGGCCCTCCAGCTTGGCCCAGAACCCGCGGTCGGCGGCCGTGAACGGCTCACCGACCCACAGCAGCGGAGTGTCGCCAACCAAGCCGGCCGGGGACAGCACGGGAAGGGCGGCCCTGATCAAGGGCTGCGCCGGCGAGAAGGCAAGGGAAGTCGATCCAAGGGGGCGCATCGCGCACCTCTCCCGCGGCCGGCCCCTCGGATGGACTGGGCCGCTGTGTTCGTGACGGTCGATCAGGACGCGGGGAAGCCCGCCTCGGCCGCACGGGCGCGATACTGCCGCACCCGCTGAGCCGGACGGTCCGTCCAGATCAGGTCCGCCATACCCCCAACGCCGCCCGCACCTGCCCGTGAGCGAGACCGCCCGCCCCTGGCCTGGATGCGGCAGCCGCCGGCGGTCCGGTTCCGCCAGGGACCAGCTGCACTGCCGCGACACTTTGGACGGAGCCCTGTGTTCCCGGCTGTGCAGGGGCAATCGGTCCCTGCTGCGTCACGACGGGGGCATCCGCTCCCTGGCAATGCCCAGACTCACGCGGGGACGAATCGCGGCCCGACGTGAATCCGACGACGGGTACGGCTGCCGACACTGCGGAAACAACCGGCCGCGAATCCATGCGTCCCTGCGCTGTGGCCTCCGGCCCGTGTGCGCAGCCGAGCACGTGCAGCATCCCCGTCAGCACCACGACGAGTACCGCCGCGATCCATGACGGGCAGCCGCGTGCCCGAAGAGCCTGCATATCGCTGAGTGTAAGCGATCAGTCACTTAAAGTTCTCATAAGGTCTAGGCGGCGTGTGGCGTATGCAGACGCCGCGGTGACGGCGGTGAGCAGCATCCTCTTCGACCCGGCCACCACACCGCCTCAGCGCTGTCACCGAAACAACTGCTTGCCGAGCGGTTCGCCCGCGGCGACATCGGCGAGCAGCAGTACCAGCAGGCCCTGACGGCGCTGCAATCCACCGCGCCCAGTCCACCTCTGCCCAAGCGCAGATGACACGCCCCCGACGCCGAGAGTTGGGCTCCAGCAGCGCCTGTGCCGGATATCCGCAGCGGGTGTGAGTACTGCCCGCGCACCGCTGTCTTCGACCGGGGCGGGGGCCGACTGTGTGAGCCGGCTCCCGCTCTGTGATTCGTGCGGTCAGCTCTTGCCGATCAGCTTGTTCATCTGCGTGATCTCGGACGTCTGCGCGGAGACGACCGCGCTGGCGAGTTCCTTGGTCGGAGCGTATTGGCCCTTTGCCTTCTCGGCGTTGGCCATGGTGATCGCGCCCTCGTGATGGTTGACCATCATCTGCAGGAACATGGTGTCGAACTCCGGCCCGGACGCCTTCTTGAGCTTGTCCATGTCGTCCATGCTCATCATTCCGGGCATCCCGGCGGACATGTCCATCCCCTGCATCGTCGCGGGGACCTGCTCACCCCATGAGGTGAGCCATGTGGACATGGTCATGATCTCGGGGTCCTGCGCGCCCTTGATCTTCGTGGCCAGGGCCTTGACGTCGGCGGAGGCGGCGCGGGTGGCGGCCAGGTCGGCCATTTCCACCGCCTGTCGGTGGTGCGGGATCATTTGCTTCGCGAAGTCGACGTCAGCGGCGTTGTGCTCATCGGCGGAAGCGGGGGCCGAGGTAGGAGCTGTCGTGGACGGCGACGAGCTGGAATCCATGGATCCCATGTCGTGGCCGCTGCCGCCGCAGGCGGCCAACGCCAATGCGGCTGCTGCCGTACCTGCGACAAGGACGGTACGACGGATCAGGGAACGACGTGCGGTCATGAGGTGTACTCCTGGGAGTGAGGTAGCAGGGCATGCCGTCTTGGACGCGGGGTCTGCGGGCGCAGCCGGCGTCGTGGGGCTTGCTCTAAATCCTCAGGAGCTGCAATTCGGCCAATGTCGGTGGCGCGCGCCCGCCCTCGGCTGTCCCGTACAACCAGGGAACAGCGGCCTGCGACGCAAAGGTCAGGCATGCCAGGGCCAGGCCGGGATCGGCTAGTGCCAAGGCGTCGCCCACGGCACCGGACGCGCAGGTCACATCAGCGTGGTGCACTGGACCGTCACACCCGTGACTGCCGTCAGGGCAGTCGCCCATGGGGGGCGCAGCGACGGTGTGTGCCGTAACGGCGGCCATCCGATGTCCGGGCATCTGCGCGCCTGACGCCCCCAGGGCATGCATCCCCAGCAAGCCAGTGATCACTGCAAAAAAGAGCAGCACGGGCAGCCGCAGCCTCAGCTGGGGTCGTACGCTCCTCGCCTGACCGATCACCGGCCCATAGTAGGCATACGCCGTCCGCCGCGGACGGGAAGCCCTGCGGATGGGACGGGCGCACGATGGCCGACCGGCGGGCCTGCGGACGCCAGCCACTGCGGTGAATGGCCCGGATGGGCCCGAGCCCTGCGGGACATACACCCGTGCCACGAGAGCGGCTGAGCGGGCGATAGTTCCCGCTTCGGCGGATGTGGCCCTGCTGATGGCGCCGCCGTCTACTATGTTCCTAAGTACTACGTTGGAAGGAGCGCGGGTATGCGGCGGCTGGGGGACCTCGAGGCGGAGATCATGGACCGCTTGTGGACATGGAAGCGTTCCGCGACGGTCCGCGAGATCGTCGATGACATCAACCTCCAGCGGGACGTCGCATACACCACGGTGATGACGGTGGCGAACATCCTCTACAGCAAGGGTTGGCTGCTTCGCGAGAAGCAGGGTCGGGCGTGGACCTACGCGCCGGTCCGCAGCCGCGAGGCGTACTCCGCCGCCCTGATGGAGGACGCATTGGGGACCAGCGAGGATCGGCCTGCCGCCCTGGCGCACTTCGTCGAGCACATGTCCACCGATGAGGTCAGTGCGTTGCGCAAGGCGCTGCGGGCCGCCGGGCGGCGGACCAACGCGTGAACCCTGCCGTCGTGCTCATCGGCTACGGGGCCCTCACGGGATTTCTCGTCCCCCAGGTCCTGGTGCGCAGTTCGTGGCCGCACCGGGCCCCTGCTCTTGCCGTTGCCGCATGGCATGCGTTGACCGTGTCGTTTGCACTTTCTGTCGCACTGGCCATCTACCACCTTGTCGCGCCTGACGAGCATTTTCACGCGGGACTCGTCGGCCTCCTGCACTCCTGCGGCCTCGCCTCGACGACGGACTCCAGCAGCCTGGACTCCACCGATGGACTTAGCCTGGCCGCGCCCCTTGGACTCCTGGTATTGCTCCTCGGAGCATTCACGTTCGAGTTGGGCCGCGCGCGCGGGGCTCGCTCGAAGCACCGGCGAGTGTTGGACATCGTGGGCCGGCGCTCGGAGCGATTGCGCGCCACGGTGGTGGAACACTCTCTGCCTGCCGCCTATTGTCTTCCGGGGCGCTGTCCTCGCGTGGTAGTCAGTCAAGGGGCGCTGGACCTGCTGTCCGCGCAACAGCTCGACGCGGTGCTGGAGCATGAGCGCGCCCACATCGCGGGGCGCCACCACGTGGCAATGGCCGCCGCAGAGGCATTCTTCAAGGTCTTCCGTCGGCTTCCTTTGGCCCGGCACGCCAAGGAGCAGACGACTCTCCTTCTGGAGATGATCGCGGACGACCGTGCTCTGCGCCGCCACGCACCGGAGGTGCTCGCCACGGCCATGTATGAGATGGCAGCTGGAAAAGCACCTGAGGGCGCCTTCGCGGCCGGCGGCGCCAGCGCCCTTCTGCGACTTCGGCGTGTCCTGACGCCACAGGCCACACCTCACCCTGCCCTGTGGGGGTCGCTGGCCGCCGTGGCCGTGACTGTGCCGCTGATTCCCTTCCTGGTCGCCTGCTCGCCCGTCATCGGCTAGTACTCCAGCAGTACTTTGTGGCTTGACCTGGGGAAACGTCGAGCGGTGGGAGTGTAGCGGGCAGGGTCGCGTCACGGACGGATTCTGCCCGCCGGTCCCTCGAAGGAGTGCCCGCGGCGACGGTAGTGGGAGCGGCGGGCCACCAATTGGCGGCGACGACGCCAGAGTGACCAGTTCAGTGCATGGGTGCGGGCACGGCGGTTTCGGGGTGTGTGAGTTGCCAGGAGTCTCCGCACTTCTGCCACAGTGAGCCCGATGACCTCGGCATCCTCACGGGTGGATCCCCCTTTTCGGCTGCTTGCGCGCTCATCGCGGCGAGGAAGGCGTGGGCGAGCATGGCCAGGGTGATGTGCCGGTACCAGCCGACGTAGCGGCGGACCTCGTACTCGTCCAGGCCGCACTCGTTCTTCGCTGCCTGGAAACACTCCTCGATCGCCCACCGGAACCCGGCCACCCGTACCAGTTCCTCCACGGTGACATTCAGGGGCGCATAGCCGAGGTAGTAGGCGATCTCGTCCGGCCGGCTGAGGCTGCGTCGCGCCAGCGCCCAGCGTCGCCGGATCAGCACTCCGTCCTGGTGGTCGTATTCGGCTACTGGGCGCAACTGGACGGCCGCCCAGTCGTATTCGCGCTGCCCTTTCGCGCCCGCGCCGCAGGAACGGCGTTCCCATGCCTGGTCGGGGGCCTGTTTGAAGGCCATGTCGATGCGCGGGCCGGCGAGGGAGAACTGGGATTTCGGGACGGCGAGGACGTAGCCGACGCCGGACGTTTCCAGCATGCGGCGGAAGTGGTTGTCTTGTCCGTAGGCGGCGTCCGCCGTCACCCAGGCGATCGGCAGCGGTGAGGCCAGTGCCCTGTGGACGATCGCCGCGGCGATAGTGTTCTTGGTGGCGAACTCCCGCTCGTCGGGGACCTTGGCGGCGTGGCAGCGGTCACGGTCCTCGGTCCAGGACTTGGGCAGGTAGAGCTCCCGGTCCACCAGGGCGCGGCCGGCCGTGCTGGCGTAGGCGGCGAAGACGCCGATCTGGCAGTTCTCGGTGCGGCCTGCGGTGCCGGAGTACTGCCTTTGGACTCCGGCGGAGGTGGTGCCCTTCTTCAGGAATCCGGTGTCATCGATGATCAGTACCCCGTCGGGGCGGCCGAGTTGTTCGGCGATGTAGGTCTGCAGGTCATCGCGGATGTCGTCGGGGTTCCAGCGGGCGCGAGAGAGCAGGTGTTGCAGGCCGTCGGGGGTGGGGTGGCCGGCGTGTTCGGCGAGCCGCCAGCTGTTTTTGCGGGCTACCGGGGCGAGCAGGGCGCGGACGTAGTCCCGCATTCGGCGGCGGGGTTCGACGCCGCCGAAGTGGTGCCCGATGGTGGTGAAGAGGTCGTCGAGGTCGCGGTCCCAGGTCTCCGCCTGTTCGGTGATCACGGCCGGAGGCTTCCCCGCCCCGGAGTGCCCTCATCGCCGCGGGCACTCCTTCGAGGGACCGGCGGGCAGAATCCGTCCGTGACGCAACCCTGCCCGCTACACTCCCACCGCTCGACGTTTCCCCAGGTCAAGCCACAAAGTACTGCTGGAGTACTAGGAGGCTGCCGGTGGAGAAGGCGGCGGGGATGATCCCGGACAGCATGCTCTGTCCGTGCTGCTCGGCCAGGGCGACGGACCAGACGTTCATGGCTCCGATCGCGAATCCGACCCCGGCGAGAGCGACGAACAGCAGCAGCAACCCCCGGCTGGTCAGCCTGCGGACCGACCGGGTCGTACTTGTGGACTGTGCGGGGTGCCAGCGCCGGGAGGGCGGCGCCAGGGCGACGACGGCGGTACCGATCAGGCCGAGGGCGGCGGTGACGACGAGCGCGCAGGACGGCTCGTACGCGGCGGTGAGCGCGGCGACGAGCAGCGGGCCGACGATGTACAGCAGGCCCTGGCTGCCGGTGTCGAGGGCGAGCGCGGCGTGTCGCATCCGGGGGTTGGGCAGCACGTTCGGCCACAGTGCCCGGAGCCCGGCTTCCAGGGGTGGCGTGGTCAGGCCCGCGGCGACGACGATCGCGGTGGTAAGCGCCGGTCCGCCGTGGTGGCCGGTCGCCGCCAAAGCAATCAGGAGCATGGCGTTGAGTAGGGCTGCTGGCAGGTGTACGGCGGTCTGCCCGTGGCGGTCCATCAGGCGCCCCTTGACCGGTTGGGCCAGCGACGAGGCCAGCCCGTACAGGGCGCTGAGCAGTCCACCGAGGGCGATGCTGCCTCCGGAGGCGGTCGCCCACAGCACGATGGCGACGGGAGCCATGGCGTTGGGGAGGCGGCCGGTGAGGGTGCCGCCGAGGA
>NZ_JAPVLS010000116.1:2455-25628 GCF_027158125.1 Streptomyces sp. H39-C1 | reverse complement strand
GATACAGCGGGGGCAGTTCATCGCCGCCGTGAGCACCCGTCGTCTCCCGGCCGGCAGAGGCCAGTCTGGCGACGAGCGCGCCGACGGTGGTGGCGCCGGTGGCGTCGATCATGAGATCGCGGCCCTGGTCCGGCGTTTCGGCCGGAGTGATGCTGAGGAAGAGTCTCACGGGGTGGAAGAAGTCCGATCCGGGATTTCGCCGGGGGCGGCGGGCAGGGGACGTGACGCGGCGGAGATGCCCGCTGACCGCGCGGGCGCGGCGGCGGGCTCGGGCTCCGCGAGGTCGAGGTCCGGGTCCAGGGAGAGGGCTGGGACGGCGGCGGAGGCGGCGGCCGGGGCGGCGCTTGGAGCGGGTTCCGGGTCCAGTTCCCCTTCCGGGTCCGGGTACGGGTACGGGTCCGGGGAGGAGTCCGGTGCGGGCGCGGGGGCGGGGACGACGGCCGTCGCGGGGAGCGGATCGCGTTCGTTCCGGGAAGGGTCCGCGGGCCGCGTCGAAGAGCCGGCGGTGGCAGCGGGCGATACGGCGGCTGGTTCGGTGAAGTCCGGGTCGCCGGAACCGGGTTCGCCGGCCGTCGCTTCGGCGGTCGTCGCCACCGGCGGCGTTTCCGCAGCTCCAGGCGCTGCGCTCACGGAAGGAGTCGTCACCGGAGCCGTGGCACGAGCGCGCGACCGGAGGCGCCGGATGGCGCGGCCCACGGCCCGGCCGAGCGAGGCCGCCTCGACGTCGATCTGCATGCCGGGGCCCAGCAACCGCCCGTCGGACTCCGCGTGCAGGGTCCAGCTGGAGCCGGGGAGGCTGCCGCCGACGAGTACCCGGGCCCTGCCCTCGGCGCTCAGCACGGCCAGCCGTTCCGCCTGCTCCGGTGTCGGCATCCAGCACGCCAGGATCGGCGGCAGCCCGGCGTACGAGCCACCGTCCGGGTCCGTGTCCCCGTCCGTATCTCCGTCCGATTCCCTGTCCGGATCGACTTCCGGTGAAGCCTCCGTGCGCTCGCGCACGGACAACTCATCGATGAGTTCGTCGAGTTCAGGACCGGGAAAACGCGGATGCAGGCCCCGTGAGACGAGGACCTCCGGCCCGTCCGGCAGGCTGTCGAGCTGCGCGGTCAGCGCGTGCACGACGCTGCGCGCCACCCGCCCGTCGCCTTCGACCACCAGCGAGGGCGGGCCGCTCAGCCAGTCGACGAGGACGACCCCCGGCACTCGGCGGTCGACACCGACGACGAGCAGCAGCCGGTCCCGGTCCTCCGCGACGGACGAGGGCTCCGGCGGCTCCGCCTGCGCCGGGGCGGACCAGGTCCACTCCCCCGGCCCGTCGGTGGCATCCGTCCACTCCCCGGAGGGGCCGAGCGGATCCCGGCCGGCGATGACCACCCGCGTCCGGTCACGCGACGGAGCGATCCACACGGTCGGGGCGTAGCAGCCGACGCCCTGGGCCGCGTCGGCGCGGTCGAGCGCCGCGCCGGCGAGCACCCGGGCCTCCGGGTCGGCGAGGAAGGACGTCAGCATCCGCGCGCAGCGGCGGTGCAGCCGGTAGGCGCGGAACGGCTGGGAGAACGCGAGGCGGGTCATCCGGGTCTCCCAGACGACGCGCCGGCACGTTCGCCGGAACCCGCCCTGGGACTTGATGATCCGGGCGGCCACCCAGATCAGCAGGACCAGCGCGACCAGCAGGCCGATGATGATCAGCCAGGAGTTCCGGTCCGGCATCGCCAGGGCGAGCGGCTGCGGGCCGGCGACGGGTGCCGTCCGGCCGGTCACGCGCACTCCCGCGAGTAGGCGGCCGAACGTCGCAGGTCGCGCATCGCGTGGTGCAGACGGGACTTGACGGTTCCGGTCGGGATTCCCAGGGCGAGTGCCGTGTCAGGGCCGGAACATCCGAGCAGGTACGTGTACACCAGAACCTCACGGTGGGGGCGGGAGAGTGGGGCGAGCAGCTCGACGAGGTGGGTGCGGTCGACCACCCGGGCCTGGTCGTCCGCGACGGCGGCGGTCTCGGGCAGATACGCGGTGGGCAGGGCGGGGCGGACACCGTCCCTGCGACTCCAGTCGATGACCACGTTGCGGGCCACGGTGCAGAGCCACGGCAGACCGGGCTGGAAGCCGTCGGCGCGCCGCGACCCCGAGCCGGTGGGGGACGCCAGCCAGGCCCTCAGAAGGGTCTCCTGCACGGCGTCCTCGGCCCGCTGCGGGTCGCTGGGCAGGAGCGAGCGCACGTAGCGCAGAAGCGGTTGGCGGTGGGATCCGATCAAAGCGGTGAACCGCTCGTCCGTCTCGCGTGTCGCGTACCGCGGGGCGGAGAGTGCCGCTGAACTCATGGTGCTGCTGCCTCGGAGTGTTCGGGGTGATCGGGGCGCCCGGCGCGCGGGGAACCGGGCGAGGGAAGGGAGCGCCGGATAGGTGGATCCACCACAGACCGCACACCCTAGTCACCGGACACAGCCGGAGGCAAAGGCGCCAATTGGCCAAATCACCCTTGGGGAAGGCAGTTTGCGCCATCTTCGCGTGATGCGTCACCCTGCCGCGTGCGGCCGCTCAGCGGGCGTCCGGCCGCGGCCCGCACCCCTTCGGGCCAACGGGCGCAAGGCCTCGGAAGCGATCACCCGGCCCGTGACGGCTCCGCCGGGAAAGAGTCGACCATCACACTCGGTAGCCGCCCGTGCGGGGAGCGGGTTCCCCGGCCCGACCTGTGGAAAGGCCGGGAATAGAGACGCGGGCACCGCCGTTCCCGGTGATAGTTGAATCAGCAACTACATGGATGTGGTGAGCACAGTGCAGTTCGGGATCTTCAGCGTCGGCGACGTCACCGCCGATCCCACCACGGGGGCGACGCCCACGGAGAACGAGCGGATCAAGGCGATGGTCGCCATCGCGCTCAAGGCCGAGGAGGTCGGTCTCGACGTCTTCGCGACCGGCGAGCACCACAACCCGCCCTTCGTGCCCTCGTCGCCGACGACCATGCTCGGCTACATCGCGGCGCGCACCGAGCGGATCATCCTCTCCACCTCGACGACGCTGATCACCACCAACGACCCCGTGAAGATCGCCGAGGACTTCGCGATGCTGCAGCACCTCGCCGACGGCCGCGTCGACCTGATGCTCGGCCGCGGCAACACCGGACCGGTCTACCCGTGGTTCGGCAAGGACATCCGCCAGGGCATCCCGCTCGCGGTCGAGAACTACGCGCTGCTGCACGAGCTGTGGCGCAACGAGGTGGTCGACTGGCAGGGCACGTTCCGTACGCCGCTGCAGTCCTTCACCTCCACGCCCCGGCCGCTCGACGGCGTTCCGCCGTTCGTCTGGCACGGCTCGATCCGCAGTCCGGAGATCGCCGAACAGGCCGCCTACTACGGCGACGGGTTCTTCGCGAACAACATCTTCTGGCCGAAGGAGCACTACGTGCGGCTCATCGAGCTCTACCGGGAGCGGTTCGCCCACTACGGCCACGGCACCCCCGAGCAGGCCGTCGTCGGTCTCGGCGGGCAGGTGTTCATGCGCAGGAACTCGCAGGACGCGGTGCGGGAGTTCCGCCCGTACTTCGACAACGCGCCCGTCTACGGCCACGGCCCGTCGCTGGAGGAGTTCACCGACCAGACACCGCTGACCGTGGGCAGTCCGCAGGAGGTCATCGACAAGACCCTGACCTTCCGTGACACCTTCGGCGACTACCAGCGCCAGCTGTTCCTGATGGACCACGCGGGCCTGCCACTGAAGACCGTCCTGGAACAGCTCGACCTGCTCGGCGAGGAGGTCGTGCCGGTCCTGCGCAAGGAGTTCGCCTCGGCCCGGCCGGCCGGGGTGCCCGACGGCCCGACCCACGCCGCTCTGGTCGCCCGCGACCGGGCCGCCGACCCGGCCGGCCCGGCCGACGCCGCCTGAGCCGTCGTATCCGTCGACCCCTGTCGACCCTCCGGAGAGAAGGAGCCCATGAACACCGTGCATCTCGTCGTCGTCTCGGCCGGCCTGAGCCAGCCGTCCTCGACCCGGCTGCTGGCCGACCGGCTCGGTGAGGCGACCCGGCGCGCGCTGAGCGACCGGGACGAGGACCGTACGGTCACGGTCCGCGTCATCGAACTGCGCGAACTCGCCGCCGACATCGCCAACCACCTGGTGACCGGTTTCCCCGGTGCGGCACTGCGGGACGCCATCGAGGCGACGGAACAGGCCGATGGCCTGATCGCCGTGACCCCGATCTTCAGCGCCTCCTACAGCGGCCTTTTCAAGTCGTTCTTCGACGTGCTCGACAACGGGGTGCTGGCCGGAAAACCCGTACTCATCGCGGCCACCGGCGGTACCGCCCGGCACTCGCTCGCACTGGAGCACGCGATGCGACCGCTCTTCGCCTATCTGCGGGCGCTCGTCATGCCGACCGCGGTCTACGCCGCATCGGAGGACTGGGGCTCAGGCGGGGACGCGACGACGGACGGTCTCGCCGCCCGCATCGCCCGCGCGGCGGGAGAGCTGGCCGACCAGCTGGCCGGCAGGCCCGCCGCCGCCCCGGCCGCGGCCGAACAAGTGGTGCCGTTCGCACAGCAGCTGACGGCACTCCGGCCCGCAGGCCGCTGACAGCATCCACGCACCTCGATGAACCCACCGCCGGCCGCCCTGCTCAACGGGGCGGCCGGCGGTGGCATTCCTCAGGCGGACGGCAGCAGCTGGAACACCGGATGAAGCACGGACTCGGCGGCGAACTCCTCGTCCGTCGAATCCTGAGTCACATCGAAGTACGCACGGGTGACCGGAACTTCGCGCAGGTACTGGCGCAGCACCGGGACGCTCTCCGCCGGCCCGAGCTCGACGCTGCGCAGGTCCTCTGAGCGGCCGCCCCGGCTGATGGTGACCTGCCCCGCGGCCCGGGTGTTGTGCACCCAGTTGGTGACTCCGTACGCGGCGACCAGCCAGCGCCGGCCGTCGGACTCCATCACATCGACGGGCGTCGAACGCGGCTGCCCCGACTTCCGGCCCCGAACGGTCAGTATGTGCCGGTACCCCTTGCCGATACCGAAGCGGGTCATCACCGCGAACACCCGGTTCACCACCCGTGTACCGGCACCGACCCGATAGCTCTTCGCCATCACCGCTCCTGCTCTCAGCAGAGGTCCAACGGGCCCCGCAGCACTGCGGGACAGACCCCATCACGTTCCTGGATACAAGCACATCCCCGGTCGGGGATGCCCTGGCCGGGGCTATCGCGGGGCGTTCTCCGGTTCCTGGTCGAACTCACCGTCCGACTCCGCCGCGGTGAACGGGAGAAGGGCCGGCGAGAGGAACGGATCCGTCGACGGTCCCGGGGACTGCTGGTTCGGGCTGGTTTCCGGGCGGAGCGTTTCGGAGAACAACGAAGACATGGGCACCTTCTGACAATCGGTCCCGTCCGCTGAGGCGAACGGGCAGCGCTACCCGAAAGGTACACGCGTACGAATCAGCCGAGATCACACCACGCCGCCGTGGCCGGTCCCCGCCCGTCGAAAGATCATCATGTCCGGGCACATTGACGGACCCTTTCGGCCGCATTAACTTCTGTGAGCGCTCTCCGACTTCGTGCCCGTCGCTCCCCCGGCCGTCAAGTCTCCGGAGGTCCCGTGAAGGCAGTCCGGTTCTTCGTCATCGTGCTCGCCGGAGCACTGTCGACAACGTTGTCAGTGCCTGCTGTGTCGGCTTCGCCGGAGGCATCCTCCCTCCCTCCGGTCCAGGCCGTCATGGCGCCCGTCTGCAACAGGTACTGCGACGGCCGCGATCCCGCCCTCTCCCCGCAGGACCGCGCGCCCGTGACCGCGGGCGTCTTCTCCCGTGTCATCGCCCTGCACTTCGACGACCAGGACGCGATGGGCTGGGCGTCGATCGACAACGGCAACGCCGGCGATGAGGTCTGGCTCGACCGGTCCTTCGACGGCGGCCGTACCTGGAGCTCGGGCAGCCGGCTCGGGGACGGCACCGCGCCCGCGGGCCTGCGCGGCCGGCGGACGCCGATGTACAACGTGGACGACTGGAACGCCCACGGCGTCGGCGCCCTGCGCGCCTGCGGCAAGGCCGGCGACCGGGCGGACTTCGCCTGCACCGCCTGGGCGCGCTCCACCTGGAACGCGGGCGAACGGCGGACCGCGGCGGCCACCGCGCAGATGCAGTTCTACGACTACGGCACCGGACTGTTCGACACGACGGGCTGGTGGAACTCGGCGAACGCCCTGACCGCGGTCATCGACAACATCCGTGTAACGGGCATGGCGAGCTACACGTACGCCGTCGCGCGCACCTACGACCTGAACATCAACGCCCAGGGCGGCCAGTTCCGCAACGGTTATCTCGACGACTCCGGCTGGTGGGGGCTGGCGTGGGTGGCGGCCTACGACCTCACCGGCGACAGCCGGTACCTGAGCACCGCCCGCGCGGACGCCGACCACATGGCCGCGTACTGGGACACCACCTGCGGCGGCGGGGTCTGGTGGAACACCTCGCGGACCACCAAGAACGCCATTCCCAACTCCCTGTACATCCAGCTCAACTCCGCGCTGCACAACCGGATTCCGGGCGACACCGGCTATCTGCAGCGGGCCCAGGCCGGCTGGTCCTGGTTCCAGCGGACCGGCCTGGTCAACTCCTCGCACCTCGTCAACGACGGGATCAGCATGTCCACGTGCAGGAACAACGGCAGCACCGTCTGGTCCTACAACCAGGGGACGCTCCTGGCCGGCCTCACCGAACTGCACCGCGCGACGAACGACGCGGCGGTCCTGGCCGCGGCCCGCCGGATCGCGGTCGCGGCGACGACGTCCACGGTCCTCAACACCGCCGACGGCATTCTCCGGGACCCCTGCGAGACGGGCGGGTGCGGCGCCGACGGCCCGTCCTTCAAGGGCGCTCACGTGCGCGGCCTGGCCCGGCTCGACGCGGCCCTGCCCGACCATCCGTTCACCGCCTACCTGCACCGGCAGGCGGATCGCGCGTACGCGGCCGACCGCAACCCGCTGGACCAGTACGGCCTGCGCTGGTCGGGCCCACCGGACGCGGCGGACGCGGCCCGGCAGCAGAGCGCGCTCGACCTGATGAACGCGGCGTCATGAGCCCGCGCACCAGGACGCGGCGGATCGGCGGCGCCCTCACCGTCACCCTCGGCGCAGCCGTGGCGCTGGCGCTGCTGCCTTCCGCAGCGCACGCCGCGCAGCCCGCCCCGCCGCCCGTCCTCCGGGTGATGCCGCTGGGCGACTCGATCACCTGGGGCGTCGGCAGCGCCACGAGCTCGTCGTACCGGCTGCCGCTGTGGAACCTGGTGGCCGGCCAGTCCCGCTACTCCGTGCGGCTCGTGGGCTCCCAGGCCTCAGGAACCCTGCCGGACTTCTCCAACGAAGGGCACAGCGGCTACACCATCGACCAGATCCGCAGCGGTGTCGACGGCTGGCTGGCGGGGACGCGGCCGGATGTCGTGCTGCTCCACATCGGCATCAACGACCTGGACCGCGGCATCGACATCGCCCATGCCCCGGACCGGCTCACCGCACTGGTCGACCGCATCTTCGCCGACCGGCCCGGCATCACCGTCCTCACCATGGGTCTGATCCCGACCACTCCCGGCCTGGAGACGCAGACCGGCGTGTACAACGCGCGGCTGCGGGCCCTGGCGGGCGCGGAGCAGCAGGCCGGCAAGGAGTTCCGCTACGTCGAGCCGCCCGCGCTGACCGCCGCGGAGCGGGTCGACCGTCTGCACCCCAACGACGCCGGTTACCGGCGCATGGCCCAGCCGTTCTACGGGGCGCTGGACCGGGCCTTCACCGATGGCTGGGCGGTGGGCGGAGCTCCGTTGGGCGCGGGGACCGAGGCGGGCGGTACGGGCAAGGTCCGCTGGGCCGACTTCGACGGTGACCGCAAGGCGGACTACCTGGCCGTCGCGAGCAGCGGCGCGGTCTCCGTGCACCTCAACCGCGGTGGCGACGGGCACGGCGGCTGGTCCGACCTGGGCCGGGTCGCCGCCGGTCTCACCACCGATCCCGCCAGGGTCCGGTTCGCGGACTTCGACGGAGACGGCCGCGCCGACTACGTCCTCATCAACGCCAACGGCTCGGTCACCGTCTACCTCAACCGCGGAGGCGACGGCCACGGCGGCTGGTCCTCACTCGGCCAGATCGCCACCGGCGTCACCACCGACGCCTCCAGGGTCCGGTTCGCGGACTTCGACGGAGACGGCAGAACGGACTACGTCCTCATCAACACCAACGGCTCGGTCACCGTCTACCTCAACCGCGGAGGCGACGGCCACGGCGGCTGGTCCTCGCTCGGCCAGATCGCGACCGGCGTCACCACCGACGCCACCAAAGTCCGGTTCGCGGACTTCGACGCGGACGGCCGCGCCGACTACAGCGCGATCGCCGCGAGCGGTGCCGTCCAGACGTACCTCAACCGGGGCGGTGACGGCCACGGCAGCTGGTTGTCGCTCGGCGGGATCGCGTCGGGCGTGACCAGCAACGCCGCACTGGTCTCCTTCGCCGACTTCACCGGTGACGGAAACGCGGACTACGTCCTCACCGAGGCGGGCACCAACGCCGCAGGTGTGTACAGCTGGAACGGCGGCGACGGTCACGGCGGGTGGACCGACCGCGGGCGTGTCTTCGCGGGAATCCCCATCGGCTGACCCGCCCAAAACGGCCTTCTGACACGGTGCTTGCATCATTGTTTGCCTTGGGTTTTGCCTTTGCGGTTCCTTTGCATTCGCCTTTGCGATCACCAAGTTGACAGGAGCCGCGCAGGCGTTGACGATGAGTGACGCCCCCAAAGCCCGCGTGCCCGAGACCGGTTTCTGACGGTCTCGAAGTTCACGCGATGGCGCGGGGCACCGTGCGGACACCGTTGCCTTTGGCGCGCCCGCCGTCATGAACTGTGTGGAGGAATCTGTGATATCCAAGCGCGGGCTGGTCGCCGCCACCGCAGCCGGGGCGGGCGCGCTTCTGCTCGCCACCGGTCCCGCCGTCGCCTGCAGCATCGGTGACTTCAGTGCGAACGCCGTAGCGGCGTGCGACACGAGCACCGGTACGCCGATGGCTGCGATCACGGTCACGGACAAAGACCCTTCGGATACTCCGGCCGACATCTCCGTGGTGCTCCGCATGGCGTCCGGCATGGCGGGACCGGTGTTCGGCACCGTGCACATCGCGCACCCGACCGCGGCCGGGGTCACCAGGAAGATCCTCGTGGAGTGGGCGCCCGGATATCAGTGGTACGTCCAGGTGACGGCCGGAAACCTCGTCGCGCAGAACCTGGACGTTCTCCCCACGTCCCCCGACACCGCCTGCACGGTCCCCACGAAGCCGACGACCACGCCGGCGAAGCCGTCGTCGACCCCGACGAAGGCCACACCCGTCTCCGCGACGCCGTCCACCACGCGTCCCGCCACGCCGTCCCCTTCGGACTCCTCCAGCGCAACGGTCCTCGCGACGACCGGTGGTGGCGGCGACAGCACGACGATCGCGGCGCTCGCCAGCGCGTTCCTCCTCGTCGGCGCCGGCGGTCTGTTCGTCCTGCGCCGCCGCGCCGACACGGGTAGGCACTGACACAGCACCCTCCGACGGCACAGCTCGCGGACGACACCTTCCCCCAGGCGCTCTGGGCGGTGTCGTCCGTGAGTGGTTAGCTGGTCACCGTCCGTAACGGATCGGTTCGCGGCCGCCAGGCCCTGTCGTCGAGGAGACACGTATGACCTACCGCTCGAAGCCGCGAGGTGCCGTGATCGGCGCCTGTACCGCGGCTCTGGTGGCGAGTTGTGGCCTGCTGGTCCTTCCGGCGCAGGCCGCCGACGGGGCGGCGCCCGCCTCCGTGGCGGCCGTTCGTCAGGAGTCGAACGCCGTCAAGCGGGTCACGGCCTTCTACGACCAGTACCGTGCCGCCGTCGAAGGCACCAACCCGGCCATGAACCCGCGCGAGGTCCGCAACGAGTTCCTCACCCCCGCGCTGAACCACAAGCTCGATGCCTGGGCCGAGACGAACGTGGCCGACCCGGTCTTCCGAGCACAGAACGTTCCGGCCGACAGGTCCGTGCGGTACGAGGGCAGCGGCGCGGGCCACGCGACGGTGGTCGTGACCGAGTACTGGGGCTCCGGCTCCCCCACCGAGGTCTGGTACCAGGCCCCTCTCGACGGCTCCCGCATCTCCGACCTGACAGACCCGCCCTCCGCCTGACCCGGCTGCCTCCCCGCCCCCGGCCCGGCGTCAGGTCCCGGGCAGCTGCTCCTGCTCGACATCATTGACCCCCGGCCGGGGCGCACTACGGGTATCAAGCTTGTTCCGACACCCCTCCCCCAGCCCCCACAACCGCGATTCCGGATCGTTCAACGGCCGCCCACAGAGCCGACACAGCACCCGCGGACGCCCGCCGACCGGCTCGTCGGGGGTGGCGAAGCCGGGCAAGGTCGCGGGGTCGGAGTCCGGTTCGTGAAGCATGGCCCCAGGTCTATCAGCTCGCGGTGCCGCCCGGGCGGTCCGGTGGGGTGATCGCTGATCACTACTATCGGGTCCATGTCCAGTGACAGCGGGACCGTAGGCGCCGACACCGCCCTTCCGGCGAAAAGGGTCTCCTGGGTCGAGCTCTACTTCGACCTCGTCTATGTGTACGTCCACCGGCAGCGAACGCACTCACCGGCCGCCTGACGCCGGCGGACGACCCGACGACAGCCGCGACAGCCACGGCGGCCACGCGCCGCCGCCCGCCCGGGGGCTTCCGGGCGGGCGGCGTTACTGCGACGACAGGACTCAGGACCGCGCCTAGTTGAACGGGTCCAGAGTGATGTACGCCTGCTGCGGGTTCGAGTCGTTCACCAGCGACTCGTGGTTGCCGACGTCGTCGAAGGCGAAGGCGTACGCCTTGCCGTCGACCATCTGCGCGTGGATCTTCCGGGCGAAGTGGTTGGTCACCGCGTCCTGGTAGAAGCTCGCTGAGCTCGTGTCGGGCTGGTTCGCGTTGACGAGCAGCGTCGAGCGGTTGTACGCCGCGCACAGGGTGCGGGAGATCGGGCCGCGCACCAGGTCGTTCGGCGCGTCCAGCAGCTTGTAGCAGCCGAAGATGCTGTCGGCGTCGGGCTTCTGGAAGGTGGTGACCACCGCGCCTGAGCTGTTGGTGAAGTTCATGACGTTGCCGGAGACCTTGCCGAAGTACTTGGTGTTCGGCTGGTCGGCGAACGGCGTCACGGTCAGCGTGGAGCTCGTGTACTTGCTCCACACCCGGTTGATGTAATCGTTCATCACGGTGGCCGGCAGCGCGCCGGATTCGATGCCGTGGCCGGGCGCGAGCGCGCGCAGCACGGTGCCGTCGGCGCGGGTCTGGATCAGATGGGCCCAGCCGCCCGGTTGACCGCGCAACGCGCTGTAGAAGCCGTTGTATCCGCCCGGCTTGAGGTGGCCGGTGGACTTGGTCGAACCGTTGGGAAGCTTGACGCCTACGGCGTAGGGCGCCGAGAACATGTCGACCTGGGTGCTGTTGATCCACAGCCCGGAGTCGTTGAGCGTGTATTCGGACCAGTTGAAGAGAATGTTGTGGTTCGGGTCGCTGGGATTCTGCACGGCGGGCTGCACCAGCCCGCCGAGGGCCAGTTTGAAGACGAGCTTCTGGCCGTAGGAGAAGTAGACCCGTCCGGAGAACTTCGGCATCCGGAGCGTCATGGACTTGCCGTTGGCAGGTCCCGTGATCGCGGCGTCCGGCGCCGGGGCGGGGGGATTGGCACCGCCGGGCCAGGCGTGGAACGTACCGTTCGCGTCGGCCCAGCCCTGCCGGCCCGTCGAGAGCTGCGTCCCGAGGTTGTAGATGTAGATCTGCTCGCCGCGGCCGGAGTTGTTCGTAAAGGTGAGCGGAATCGTCGCGGGTATCGCGGCTCCGGCGGGCGCGATGGGCCCGATGGTGGCGAGACCTGTGCCGATGACCGCCGCCGATATCAGCGACACCAACAGCTTCCATTTTTTGGCGAACACGCTTGCTCCTTGCTCTTGCACACCAGGTGGGGGGAGGTGGGGGGTCGGGGCCGGTACGGCCGCCCGGGGGCCGGCTCCTGGCCGGGTGGTCCGGACCACCCGGGCTGAGAGCGCTCTCAGAATGCGAGCGCAGCAGTGCCCTGTCAATGGTCCAGACAGAAACTGCTCCAACTCCGACAAGCCCCATGAGGAAGATCCCGGTTTGACGAACAGCCCGCCCGGGCCCGTACCGTCGACACGGTCGTCGACGCGATCGACGCCCTGCCGAACACCTATGAAGGAGCCTCACCCGTGGCCAAGCCGATCGTCGGGATCCTCCACCCGGGCAGCATGGGTGCGGCCGTCGCCGCCCAGGCCGCGACCCACGCGGCGACCGTGCTGTGGTGCCGAGCCGGGCGCAGTGAGCGGACCGTGGCCCGCGCCACCCGGTTCGGGCTGGAACCCGTCCCGACGGCGGCCGAGTTGCTGGAACGGGCGGGCATCGTCATCAGCCTGTGCCCGCCGGCCGCGGCCGAGGACGTGGCGCGGGAGGCCGGCACGCACGGGTTCGAGGGCCTGTACGTGGAGGCCAACGCCATCTCGCCGGAGCGCATGGAGCGGATCGTGGGCCTGCTGCCGGAGGCGCTGGTCCTCGACGGCGCGGTGACCGGGACTCCCCCGTCCGGCCGTGAGGCGCCGACGCTCTACCTCTCAGGGCTCGCGCCCGCGGCGGCCGTCGTGGAGAAGCTCTTCGCCGGAACGGACGTGACGACGAAGGTGCTCGGAGCCGAGGTCGGCCAGGCCTCCGCACTCAAACTCGCCTATGCGGGCCTTCGGAAGACGTCCGAGGTGATGGCCGCGTTGTCGCTCGGGATGGCACAGGAGCACGGCGTCGGGCAGGAGCTCATCGCCCTCACGTCGCGCCTCACCGGCTCCCCACTCGCCGAACCGGGTCGCATCGCGGGTACGGCCGCCCGGGCCTGGCGTTGGGGACCCGAACTGGAGGAGGCTGCCGACCTGGCGGCCGCCGCCGGCCTGCCGGACGACCTGCTGCGGGCAGCCGCCAGCACCCTCGCCCGCTGGAACGACAGCAAGGACGACGACTCCCTCAGCGCCGAGGAGGCCCTGCGGCGGCTTCGCCGCGCCTGACCGTCGTCGCAGCGCCGTGGAGCGGAGGTGGCGGCAACCGGCGGAAACACCGCGCCACCGTCCGCCCCGCCAACTGCCCGCCGGTGGCCCCGCTCAGCCGAGTGGGATCGTGAAGTCGTCCTCGACCGGCGGGGCGACTTCCTGCTCGCGGTAGCCGGTCGCCGCGAAGCACCGGATCCGCAGGTCCTGCGGGGTGACGTCCAGGCGCAGGAAGCTCTTGAAGAACGGCGGGGTGTACGTCACCGAACCCGGTGAGAGCACCTGTGTGTAGATCTTGCGGACCGGGAGCCGGAACCAGGACCTGCCGTGCGGACGGGAGGGCACCCCGAGAAGGGAGGCGACCAGCCGGGTCCGCAGGGTCACCGCAGCCGTCGTCGTGCGCGTCGGGGGAATGCCGAGCCTTTTGGCGATGACCGCCGACGCCTGCTCGGAGGTGAGTGCGAAGAATCGTTTCATCCGCAACCGCCGACCGTAGAGCCCGCCGTAGAAGGCCAGTGAGTCCCCGCGCAGCGGATAGCAGTGGAAATCCTGCTCGGTGACTCCGGCCACCGTCACCCGCGGAATGATGTGGGTGGCGTGCATGAACGCTCCGCCGCCTCCGGAGACGACGTACTCGATGGTGCGGCCGTCCACATCCACCGGATAGTGCTGGTAGTTGTGGATGTCACCGCCGATGGCCGCCACATAGTGGCAGTCCGCGTCGCGGACTATCTCATCGACGGTGCCGCCGCCCTCGATGGCGCACGGATGGTACTTGTCGTCCACGTATATCGGTGAACCGGTCACGAGGATCTTGGGCCTGGGGCCCTGGGAGACGCGGCGCAGCCACTCCCCCTGCTCCTTGTCGATCCCGCCCAGCAGCCCGGTGTCGATGCCGATGATGCGCAGCGGCCCCGAATCGATGGCCCAGTACGGTCCGGGCTGCTCGGACTGTTGCGCGGGGGCCGACCGCAGCGAGCGCGCCTCCGCCAGCCGCTGCTCGTCGGCGGCCGCCGGGCTCTTCCACAGCAGCGTCCGCCACCAGCCGGCCGACAGGACCTTCGGGCGGGCGGCCGCGGGCAGCGCCAGTGCCTCGCAGAAGACCCGCATGAATCCCGTCAGACCGTCGTACCAGTCGTGGTTGCCGGGTATCGCGTAGATCGGCGCGTTGTAGTCCCGGTAGGGCCGGAAGAACTTGGGCCCGTAGTCGTCGGCGCTGCCGACGGGGTAGATCACGTCACTCGACAGCACCGCGAACCGGGAGCCCTCGCCCGCCTCCAGCAGTCCGGGAACCACGGCGTACTGGGGCGCGTCGCCCTCGCCGGTGTCCGCGATGAGCATGAAGGAGTACGTTTCCGGGTCGTCCCGCTCGATGACGAAGTCCGCCGGGACCCCGCGGTCTAGCTGCCCGGCCACCCAGCGTTGTCGTTCCTCGTTGGTCGGGTCACCGAAGAGGGAGGCGAGCGGTCCGTTGCGGGCGCTCCACAGGGTCGCCGGGTTCAGCCAGGAGAGCTTTTTGACCCGCTCCGGCATCAGGCTCTCGAACTGGCCGGGCTCCTGGCCGTGCCATCCGGCACCGGCCGCTGAATCGCGCGAAGAAACTGACACCGGCGCACCCTAGCAACCCCCCGTCCGGCGAACCGATTTGGAGCCCGTTCCCGGTTCGTCGCGAGGAACCGCAGGGAGTGGCGGGGAGCCGCAGGCGGTCGGAGCGGCGGCGCGGGCCGCGTCCGGACAACGTCCGTCCGGGCCCGCGCCGCGGCTCCCGCAGTTGTCACCGTTCGCGGCTACGCCTCGTCCGCGGCGGCGTAGATGGCGGCCACATCGAGCTTCTTCATCCCGAGGACGGCCGACATCGCCCGCTGGGCGCGGCCGGGGTCCGCGTCGTTCAGCAGCTCGTCCATTCCGGCGGGGACGACCTGCCAGGACAGCCCGTACTGGTCCTTCAGCCAGCCGCACGGGCCCTCCTCGCCGCCTTCGGAGAGCTTGCTCCAGTAGTGGTCGATCTCCTTCTGGTCGGCGCAGTTGATCATCAGCGAGACCGCCTCGGTGAAGGTGAACTCCGGACCGCCGTTGATCGCGATGTACTCCTGGCCGTCGAGCACGAAGGCGACCGTCAGCACCGTTCCCGCCGGCCGCGGACCGGCGTCGTTGTAGTGCGTGATGCTCGTGATCTCCGAATTCGGGAACACGGAGACATAGAACTCGGCGGCCTCCTTGCCCTCGGTGTCGAACCAGAGGTTGGGGGTGATCCGCGGCATGGGACTCTCCTCGCTTCGTCGGTGTTCTGCCCTGCTCCTGTATTGACCGTCGCACCGGTCGAAAGTCATCGCTACTCAGGAAGAAAATGTGGGAGCCCGGGTGGCGGGGCAGGGCCCGCCCCGACGGGCCGGTCCTCGACGTTCCCTGCCAAGACGCCCGATAGCGGCGAGGATGGGAGAACGACCTCGTCAGGAGATGCCATGACTGATGCAGCACACCGTCATGCCGGCCTTCGCCGGTCCGCCGCCGCGCTCCAGGCCGAGCTGGTGGCACTGCGCCGGGCGCTGCACCGGGAGCCGGAGATCGGACTGGACCTGCCGTTGACGCAGGCCAGGGTGCTGGCCGCGCTGGAGGGGCTGCCGCTGGAGATCACCCTCGGCAAGCAGCTCTCTTCCGTCACCGCCGTGCTGCGTGGCGCGCTGCCGGGACCTGTGGTGCTACTGCGCGGGGACATGGACGCGCTGCCGGTGCAGGAGTCCAACGACGTGCCGTACGCCTCCGCCGTGGCCGGGGTGATGCACGCCTGCGGCCACGACCTGCACACCGCGGCGCTGGTCGGCGCCGTACGGCTGCTCTGCGAGCGGCGCGACGAGCTGGCCGGGACGGTGGTGTTCATGTTCCAGCCCGGCGAGGAGGGCCTGGGCGGCGCCCGGCTGATGATCGAGGAAGGTGTGCTGGAGGCAGCGGGGAGCAGGCCCGTCGCCGCGTACGCCCTGCATGTCGCCGCCTCGCAGCTGCCCAACGGCTGGGTCGCCACCCGCCCCGGACCGATCATGGCTGCGGCCGACACCCTCACTGTGACGATGCACGGACGCGGCGGGCACGGCTCCAGTCCCCATCTCGCCCTGGATCCGATCCCGGCCGCCTGCGCGGCCGTCACCGCACTGCAGACCATGGTGACCCGCCGTTTCGACGCGTTCGATCCGGTCGTGGTCAGCGTCGGCAGCTTCCACGCCGGCACCGCCGAGAACGTCATCCCGGACGAGGCGGTCTTCGGCACCACCATCCGCTCCTTCTCGCCCGAGGCGCGGGCCCGCGTGCTGGAGGAGGCGCCCCTGGTCGTCCAGGGAATCGGCCGGGCACACGGGCTGACGGTGGAGGCGGTCGTCACCGAGGGCTACCCGGTCACCGTCAACGACCCCGAGGAGATGGCCTTCGCGGCCGAGACGGCCCGCCAACTCCTGGGAGCGGGCCGCTACCTCGACATGCCGCGCCCGGTCGCCGGCTCCGAGGACTTCGCCGTCGTCGCCGAACTCGTCCCGTCGGCCTATCTGATGCTCGGCGCCTGCCCGGCCGACCGCGACCCGTCCACCGCCGCGTACAACCACTCCCCGCAGGCCGCCTTCGACGACTGCGTCCTGGGCGACGCGGCGGCGCTCCTCGCCGAACTGGCGCTGGGCCGGACCGTCAGAGGCTGAGAGCCTGCCGAGGGAATCGGGTGGCGGACCGTCCGCGGCCCGGCAACTCGCCGACGACAGAAGGACTTCGGGTACTCGTCGTCGCGGACGCGGAATTCCGGCTGCGCGGGCAACGGCAGCCATGGCAACGGACGACGACGGCCCCGGAGCTCCGGAAGAGCGACGGGGCCGTCGTAGGACGAGACGAGTACGGGTTTCAGTGCGCCTTTTCGTATGCCTCGCGAACCGCCGCGGGGACGCGCCCGCGGTCGTTCACGTCATAGCCGTTCTCCTTGGCCCAGGCCCGGATCTTGGCGGTGTCCTCGGAACCGGCGCCGGCGAGCTTGCGCGGTCCGCTCGCGCCCTTGTTCCGGCCCACCTTGTGTCCGGCCGCAATGAAGGGGTTCAGCGCTTCGAGAAGAGAGTCGAAGCTGTCAGGGGCGAGGTCGATTTCATAGACAACGCCATCAACGGCGAACGTGTGAGTGGCCGCCTCCGCCGACTCTTTGCCGGTGAGGTCGTCGGTGTAAATGGTTACGATTTTCTGAGCCATAGGCCGCAGATTAGCAGTAATGCGGGGGGTCGTATAGAAATCACTTACCGTCCGCTCACGTGTACGGACGGGTAGCACGACAGAGCGATCCGGTGCTGCGCCCGGGCCGCTATAGGAGCTCCCTCCGGCTCCGCATAGCGCCCCGCCGGGAGTTCACGGACGGCCGCCCGAACTATGCGGGAAGCGCGGGGAGTACGTAGGCCCGCACAAAGTGCGTTTCCACCCGAGCATGGAGCAGATGCCCAGCGATGGCCTTATCGCCTGCTATCGCCAGAACGGCATGAATGTGAACGTCGCCGTCCCGGATCTCCCCCGTTCCGCCGAGTTCGGCGGGACAGGTGTAGTACGTGCGCTGATCCTTCGTGGCATCGGTCCCGGACATCGTCGAGACGGTAAAAGCGTCCACCGCGCCGATCAGGGACACGATGGCCCCGTCCGCGATGCCCGCAGTCGCCGCCTGGTCCGCTATCGACTCCATCAGCTCGCCGCGGCGTACCTCGAATACGTGCATACGATCACTCCCCAGCGCAATGCGGGCTACGGACCCGGAGCCTATCGGCGCGTCCCGCGGCCGCGGGTGGATTTCCTCCATCGACGTGGCCGCACCGCTTCAGGGCTTCTTCCCGCCTCCTCTGGGTCTCTTCCCGGCCGCTTCCCGGAGAATCGGCGGCTCACGCGATCGGAGCGGCATCCTTTTCCGTGCGCCCGCTCGGACCGCCGGACGATTCCCGCCACTCCTCGCGCAACATCCCGAACAGCACG
Organism: Streptomyces sp. H39-C1; assembly: GCF_027158125.1. NCBI lineage: Bacteria > Bacillati > Actinomycetota > Actinomycetes > Kitasatosporales > Streptomycetaceae > Streptomyces > Streptomyces sp. H39-C1. Next base: position 7,601 of record NZ_JAPVLS010000116.1, on the reverse strand, counting down.
TTGTCGTACCACTCCCCCGCCACCAGCACGGCTTCCCTTCGCCGGCCCTCCTCACGGAACCCGGCCTTGGTGAAGGCGCGGACGGCCCGCTCGTTGCCGCTCCAGGTGTCGAGTTCGACCCGGTGCAGTCGGCAGGTGTCGAAGAGATGCCCCACGAGCAGGCGCAGCGCTTCGGTCCCATGTCCCCGGCCCCAGCGGTCCCGTTCACCGATGGTGATGCCGACCGTGGCCCGCCCCGCGAACGGGTCGAGGTCACGGTAGTCGGCCATGCCGATCGGCCTGCCGCCGACCAGGTCCTCCACGGTGAAGACCCGTGAGTCGGCGGGATCGAGGCCCAGCATCGTGTCGAAGCCGCGCTCCACGGCGACCCGGGTGACGGGGCCGAAGCGCGGATCGCCGCCGGTGGCCCAGCGCACCACCTCCGGGTCGTTGCGCCAGCGGACGTGATGGTCCAGGTCCTCCGCGTGCAACGCGCGGAGTCTCACCAGGTTTCCTTCGATCATCAGCGCATCGTAGATCGCCGCAGAAGCGGGGCACCAACCGCTGGACAGATAGTCGTCGCGCAGATAATCTATGGATAGATTAACCAGTCGAGGAGGCCACCATGTGGGAATACGAGAGCAGCATCGAGACCCGCGCCACCCCCCAGGCGGTCTGGCGGCTCTGGGCGGACGTCGAGAACTGGGGCGCCTGGAACGCCGAGATCGAGAAGATCGAGATCAGCGGCCCGTTCGCACCCGGCGCGCGGATCACGATGACGCCGCCCGGCGACGACCCGGTACTGCTCGTCGTCGCCGAGGCGGTCGAGAACGAGATGTTCGTCGACGAGGCCCGGTTCGGCGATCTGTTGCTGCGGACCATGCACCGGATCGAACGGCTCGGCCAGGACCGGATCCGAGTGGTGTACCGGATGGAGATCAGCGGCGCCGGCTCCGACGAGGCGGGACCGCAGATCGGCCCGGGCATCACCGCCGACTGGCCCGACACGCTGGCGTCGCTGGCCGCCCTGGCATCGCGGGGCTGATGGCGCCACTGCGGGACCTCCGCAACCCCGGCCGGGGTCCGGCCCGATGGCCCGATCGGTCGGCGACACCGGTACGGCCCGCAGCCCCGGTCCGTCCCGCCGCTCCAGCGGAGCGGCGGGACCGGGCCTCGTCCCCTGCGTCTGCAGCACACGGCCGTTCGCTGCAGACACGGCCGGCCCCGCATCCGGGAGCCTCAAGGAATCAGAACGACCTTGCCGCGGTTGGCCCGCGCCTCGATGATCTCGTGCGCCCGCGCGACCTCGGCCAGCGGGATCTCGGCGTGCACCGCGGGCCGCAGCCGCCCGGACAGCGCGAGCTCCCACAGCAGCTCGCCGTGCCGGTCGTACAACTCCCGCTGGGTGGTCGAGAATCGCTCCATGGTGAGACCGGTGATGGTCTTGGCGCCCGCGAGGAGATCGAAGGCGGAGACCGTGCCACCACCGGAGCCGAAGAAGACCATCCGTCCGCCGGGCGCGAGAGCGGCCACGGCCCGCGGGAGAAGATCACCGCCGACGCCGTCCAGGACGACATCGACAGGCTCGCCCCAGTTCTCGCTGTCGTACAGCACGACCTCGTCCGCACCCTGCGCGCGCAGGAAGTCCGCCTTGGCGGGCGAGCTCACGGCCGCGACGATCCGCTGAACGCCCTGGATCCGGGCCAGTTGGACCGCCAGGTGCCCCACCCCGCTGGCGGCTCCCGTGATCAGGACCGACTCGGCCGGCGCGGTACGGGCGGTGGCGAGGGCGGCGAGGGCGACCTGCCCGCCGCGCACCAGGGCGACGGCCCGCACCGCGCTCGCGCCGTCCGGCAGCCGGCTCGCCATGACGGCGGGCGCGACGGCCAGTTCGGTGTACGAGCCGGTGAAGGTGAGGGACGTGACGCGGTCCCCGACCGCGAAGTCCGTCACGCCGGGCCCGAGCGCGACCACCTCTCCGGCGACCTCCCCGCCCAGAATTCCCGGCAGTGGCGTTCCGCCGCCCTCACCGCGGACCTTGCGTACCGAGGGCAGCGTCACGCCGATGGCCTCCGTGCGGACGAGCAGTTCACCGGGTCCGGCCGTGGGCTCCTCGGCCTCCTCCACGCGCAGCACTTCCGGGCCGCCGTACTCGTAGAAGCGGACACGCCGCATGAACGCACCTCCAGGTCATTGGTGAGCCCAACGGTATCAGAATGTCATTGGGCGCCCCAATGATTTGTTCGGTACGCTGACGGCATGGCCGAAGACCCGTACGCCCCCGCCCGGATCCGTGAACTGCCCAGCTGGCTCCTGGGGCGTGCCGCCGCCCGGGGGCACCACCTGGTCGCCGGGGCCCTCGCCCGCGAGGGCCTGCGGATGATGCATCACGCGGTCCTGTCGGCCGTCGCCGAGCTGGGGCCGGTGTCGCAGGCGGAGCTCGGCCGCAGTCTCAGCATCGACCCCAAGGACATGGTCGCGATCGTCAACGAACTCCAGAGCCGCGGTCTGGTGACCCGTACACCCGACCCCAAGGACCGCCGCAAGAACGCCATCGCCATCTCGGTGAGCGGCCGGCGGCGCCTGCGGCGCACGGAGGCGCTGGGGGACGAGGCGAACGCCGAACTGACCGCGGCTCTCTCCCCCGCGGAACGTGAGCAGCTCATCGCCCTGCTCACCCGCATCATCCAGCCGGAGGAGCTCGCCTGCGACACCACCGAGAGCAGCGAATAGCGCGCCAGGACCGTGCCAGGATCGCGCCGGGACCGTTCTCCGGTCACATCGACGGGGCTTCGCGGGTCATGGATAGGACACCGGGCGACGGGAGAATGTGACCGATGAACGACGAAGAGTTTCTCGCGGAGCGGTTCGAGGCCCACCGCACCCATCTGCGCGCAGTGGCCTACCGCATGCTCGGTTCGCTGAGCGAAGCGGACGACGCCGTGCAGGACGCGTGGCTGCGGGCCAGCCGCGCCGGCACCGACGGTGTGGAGAACCTGGGCGGCTGGCTGACGACCATCGTCGCCCGGGTGTCGCTCGACACGCTGCGGTCGCGCACCACGCGCCGCGAGGACCCGTTGGACGTCCATGTGCCCGACCCGGTCATCAGCAGCGCGGAAGGACTCGACCCCGAGCACGAGGTGCTGCTGGCGGACTCGGTCGGTCTCGCACTGCTCGTCGTCCTGGAGACGCTGCCGCCCGCCGAACGGCTCGCCTTCGTCCTGCACGACATGTTCGCCGTGCCGTTCGACGACATCGCCCCGATCGTGGACCGCTCCCCCGCCGCGACCCGGCAGCTCGCCAGCCGGGCCCGGCGCCGCGTCCAGGGAGCGGCGCCGGCTCCCGACGCGGATCTGAGCCGTCAGCGCGAGGTCGTCGACGCCTTCATGACCGCGGCGCGCGGCGGTGACTTCGACGCGCTGGTGGCGGTGCTCCACCCCGACGTCCTGATGCGGGCCGACATCGGCACCGCCTCCGAGGCCGGCAAGGTCTCCCGGCTCCTCCGCGGCGCACGGGAAGTGGCTCAGCAGGCGGTCACCTTCGCGGCCTACGCCCCGTACGCCAGGACCGCGCTCATCAACGGAGCACCAGGGATCGTCACGGTCCCCGACGGGCAGCTGTTCTCGGTCATGGGCTTCAACGTCGCCAACGGCAAGGTCACCGAGATCAACCTCCTCGCCGACCCGGACCGGCTCGCCAAGCTGGAATGGGAACTCCTCGGCGACTGAGCCGGGCTCTCCCGCTCCCGCCGCCCGCCGCCCTCAAGGGGGCGGCGGGCATCAGGCCTGTGCGGCGAAGACGTCGTAGGCGTCCTGGTCGAACAGCACGAACCGGGCCTCGGTCACCGCCGTCTGCGCCGCCCCGACCGTCGCCAGGGCGATCCGTGCCCCGTCCTCCATCGGCCATCCGTACACGCCCGTGGAGATCGCCGGGAAGGCCACCGTCCGCGCTCCCAGCTCGTCGGCCACCCGCAGCGACTCCCGGTAGCAGGACGCCAGCAGGTCCGAACGGTCCTCGTCCGGCGACCAGACCGGGCCGACGGTGTGGATCACCCAACGTGCGGGCAGCCGTCCCGCGGTGGTCGCCACGGCCAGGCCGGTCGCCAGCCCCTTCCCGTAGTGGGACGCCCGCAACGCACGACACTCCGCCAGGATCTCGGGCCCGCCCTTGCGGTGGATCGCCCCGTCCACTCCCCCGCCGCCCAGCAGCGAGGAGTTGGCGGCGTTGACGATCGCGTCGGCGTGCTGTCCGGTGATGTCGCCGAGGGCGAAGGTGATGTCGATCATGAGCCATCCTCCCAGACCCGCGGACGTCCGGGCCGGCGATTTCACCGCCGCCGCCGGGAAGCCGTCCCGTCCGGTCCGCGGAACGGCTCGTGCCGTACCGCCGGGCCGGACGTCGTTCACCTGCCCTTGCAGTCCACCTTGACCTGGCCGACGGCGATGTGACGGTTCGTGTTGCCACTGCCCCAGTCCACGCCCCGGTTGTCCAGGAAGACTTCGAGCCGGGGCGTCGCGATGTTGTACGTACCCCCGTTGACCCAGCGGCCGGGATTCGCGGCCTGGTCGATCTTGAAGTACCCGAGGTGGTCGCTGGAGGACGATCCGCGGACCGCGTAGTGGGCGGGGTTGCCGCCCACCATGGTGATGTCCTTCGACGACGGGACGTACACATAGACCGTGCACGTCCCGCTCTTCACCGAGCCGGTGGAGAACAGCCAGCTCGCGTACTGGCCGCTGTCGGCCTTGGTCGCGGAACCGCTCATCGGCATGGCGTTGAAATCACCGTCGCAGCCGTTGCCGATCCAGCCGGAACTGCCGTACCGCCAGCCCTTGGTGCCGTCCTTGTACGTGCCCTTCACAGTCAGTCCGCCGCTTCCGCAACCGGGACCGATCAGCATGCTGAAGACCGGTACGGAAGCCGCCGGACGCGAGTTGGCGGGGCCCGTCGTGCCGCTGCCGCTCGGCCGGCCCTGCGGGGCGCCGGTGGAGCCGTTCGGCGCCGCGCCGGACGCGCCTCCGGAACTGGCGGAGCCGGAGGAGCCGCCGGAACCGGACGTCTGCGGCGGCCCGTCCGGCAATGCCTGCCGGTTGGTGTTGCCCTGGCCCGAGGGCGCGTCACCCGCCGGTGCGCCGGCCTGCGGCGGACCGCCGGCTGTGGCCTGGGT
>NZ_JAPVLS010000116.1:0-2445 GCF_027158125.1 Streptomyces sp. H39-C1 | reverse complement strand
CCGGATTACCGGTCGTCCCGGGCGATGCGGAGGACTGCGTGCCCGGGACCAGGCCCGGCAGCGTGCTGTCGGGGCCGATCGGGCTGCCGTCGGCGAGTTTGGCGGTGTTCTTGGCGGGAGCGTCGTCCGAGCCCGAGACGAGGAACGGCACCGCGACCAGGAGCAGACCCACCACGGCGGCCGCCGCGAGCATGGGCTTGCCCGGACGGCCCGGCACAGAAGCCAGCAACCCACGCGGACCGCTCCCCGTACCGCCCGCGGCCACAGCGGCCGCCTCGGCCTCGCCTTCCGCCTCGCCCTCCGCCGTTGCGGTCGCGGTCGCGGCAGCCGTCGCCTCAGCGGTCGCGCCTTCCGAAGCACTCGCGGCTGCCGCGGCCGGCTCCCGCTCCCCGGTCGCTGCGGACGCGGACGCGGGGACGGTGCCGGTCGCAGGATCCGGCGCGGTGACGGCAGCGGCCACGGTGGCCGGAGCGACCGGCACCGCGGCTGTGGTCGCGGAGGTCGATGGGGTAGCAGAGGTCGATGGGGTCGCGGCAGCGGCGGTCGCGGCAGCGGTCGCGGCGGCCACCGCCGGTATACCGGCACCCGGCATCGCCGCGCCGGGCAGCGCGCCCGCGCCCGGTTCACCGCTGACGACGGGGAGCACGGCGGCGTGCAGCACGGCGGGGCGTGCCTGCTCGGCACCTGACTCCCCGCTCGTCGCCGGACGTCCGCCTCCGTCACCTGACTCGTTCTCAGGCGTCCGGGGTGTAGAGGTACTCATGGTGCTGACCTGCTTTCCAGGGTTACGAGGCGGAGAGGTACGAGCCGAGTCGGCCGGTGCATTGCCGCGGCCAGGCGGTCGCGGAGGACGCGACGTCGGTGCCGCAGCGGGCCGCCTCCTCCAGCCGGGAGAGAGTCGCGGCGGGCAGCGATCGTCCGCCGGCGCCGGACGGGGTCTCATGGAGCAGCAGCCGCCCGGGGAGTTCTCCGGTGGCGGCGTGGACGGCGCAGACGAGCAGCCGGGTGCCCGGCAGGATGACGATCTGTTCGGGAGCGCCGCCGCTGTCCGGCGCACCCAGCAGGGCGCCGGTGCGGCGACCGGTCGTGGTGTGGACCGCGTAGCGCCCCACCGCTGCCGGAAGATACCGGGCGGCGGAGGCTGCGGGCAGCGCGGTGACGGGTTCCCGCACCAGGAGCGATCCGCCGGTTTCCTGCCCGCCGGCCGGATCGGTGCCGGGGTCCCAGGCTCGCAGCACCGGGCCGCGGTACACCGGCAGCCGTCGCAGTCCGGCGGTCAGACAGGCCCAATAGGCCGCGATCCCCGCGTCTGCGCGCCGCATGCCCGCCACCAGGGCTTCCGGGCCGAACGGATCGGCGTCGCCGGAACCCAGGAAGAGGTGCGCGGCGCCCAGTTCGACCCTGGCCACGTCCTCGTCACGGGCCCGCAGTGCCGGCATCCGGACCATCGCCCGGGATACCGCGCCCGCATGCCGCTCCCAGCGGTCGCCGACCAGGTCACGAAGGGCTGCCCGGTCGGCAGCGGTGCAGGCCGGTACGGGCCAGGACTCCGCCTGCTCCGCTTCGGACTCCGCGGCGGGAGGGGAGAACGAAGGCGCACTCACCGGGAGTGCCGGCGTCGAGGATGGCAACACTGGGAGTGGCGACGCCGGGGACGGCGGCGACGCCGGGGACGACGGGACCGGTGCGGCCGACCGGACTACCGGTGCGGCCACGGCAGCCGCAGATGCCGCAGCGGTCGCGGGACCGCCCGTCGCGGCTACCGCGGGCTCGGTCACGGACGCCTGTGCCCCGCCGAAGGAGGGCACGGTGGCGCTGCTGGTCGTCAGGGGTATCGGGGCCGGGGGTGTCGCGGGTGTCGCCGCTGCCTGCCCGTCCGGCTCCCGCGCCGGCGACTCCCCGCCCGTGAGGGGCACGGAGTTCGGCGAAGCCGTCCGGTCCGGTGCGACGAGCGGCTCCGCCGTCGAGGCCAGGACGGATGCAGGCAGCACGGATCGTCCTTTGCTCCGGGCGTTCTCCAGGCGATGTCCCACGGACAGGGCGGGAACGACGGTGCGGCCCGCCGTCGACGCTTCCTCCCGGGTCGCTGCACCACCGGTGGCGGACGGCGACGCGGCCGGCTGGGCGCTCAGCGATGCCTGGGATGAGGCGACCTGGGCGACGGCCGCAACTCCGCACGTCGCAACGGTGACCGAGCGGGCCGCCACGGCGGCGGCCGGCTCGGCCACCGTTCCCGTGGGAGGCGCGGCAGCGGAGGTCGGCAGTGGTTCGGGCGCTGTCCCGCGTTCCGGCCGTACCGCCCCGGTGACGGCGGCGGCCTCGTTGCGCGCGGTCGGGAAACCGTGCCCCCTCGGCGGGTCCGCCGCGAGGGTGAACCGCCGGCCGGACGCCAGTCGGCGCAGCGCGTGCCGGTCCTGGAAGGTGAAGGCGCCCTCGGCCGTCAGC
>NZ_JAPVLS010000115.1:0-25850 GCF_027158125.1 Streptomyces sp. H39-C1 | reverse complement strand
GGGGGTTTGGCGGGCGCCCCCGGCACCGGCGCGCTCGATACGGGTGGTGATGGGAAAGCGCGGTCTCAGCCGTTGCGGCGCAGGGCCTCGGAGAGCCGTCCCGCGGCGTCGATGACGGCCTGGGCGTGCATCCGGCCCGGGTGCCGGGTCAGCCGCTCGATCGGTCCGGAGACCGAGACGGCGGCGACCACCCGGTTCGAGGGCCCGCGCACCGGCGCGGAGACGGAGGCGACGCCCGGCTCCCGCTCGCCGATGGACTGGGCCCAGCCCCGGCGGCGTACGCCGGAGAGCGCGGTGGCCGTGAATCGGGCACCCTGGAGACCACGGTGCAGCCGCTCCGGCTCTTCCCATGCCATCAGGACCTGGGCGGCGGACCCGGCCTTCATCGGCAGCGTCGAGCCGACCGGCACGGTGTCCCGCAGCCCGGACAGCCGTTCCGCGGCGGCCACACAGATCCGCATGTCGCCCTGGCGCCGGTAGAGCTGGGCGCTCTCGCCGGTCACGTCCCGCAGGTGGGTGAGGACCGGTCCCGCCGTGGCCAGCAGCCGGTCCTCGCCCGCCGCGGCGGCGAGCTCGGAGAGCCGGGGGCCCAGGATGAAGCGGCCCTGCATGTCACGGGCGACCAGCCGGTGATGTTCGAGCGCGACCGCGAGGCGGTGCGCGGTGGGGCGGGCGAGGCCCGTGGCGCCGACAAGCCCGGCCAGGGTGGCCGGTCCGGACTCCAGCGCGCTGAGCACCAGAGCCGCCTTGTCGAGAACGCCGACGCCGCTAGAGTTGTCCATGCAACGATATTCGCGTCTCACACTGTGAAACGCAAGTTCAATTTTCCAGCGAAAGCGTCAGGCTGGGGAGCACGGCAGGGACGCCGACCGGAACCAGGGGACCGGACGGAGTCCACATCAGACGAGTTGGCCGGCAGCGACGCCGGTCGGAGGGACAGCGATGGGTAGGACACTCGCGGAAAAGGTCTGGGACGACCATGTCGTCCGGCGCGCCGAGGGCGAGCCCGACCTTCTCTACATCGATCTGCACCTGCTGCACGAGGTGACCAGCCCCCAGGCCTTCGACGGTCTGCGGTTGAACGGGCGCCAGGTGCGGCGGACCGATCTCACCATCGCCACGGAGGACCACAACACTCCGACCCTCGACATCGACAAGCCGATCGCCGACCCGGTCTCCCGTACCCAACTGGAGACGCTGCGTAAGAACTGCGCGGAGTTCGGTGTCCGTCTGCACCCGCTGGGTGACGTCGAGCAGGGCGTCGTCCACGTGGTGGGACCGCAGCTGGGCCTGACCCAGCCCGGCACCACCGTGGTGTGCGGCGACAGCCACACCTCCACGCACGGCGCCTTCGGCGCGCTCGCATTCGGCATCGGCACCAGCCAGGTCGAGCACGTTCTGGCCACCCAGACCCTGCCGCTGGCCCGCCCCAAGACCATGGCGATCACCGTCGGCGGCGAACTGCCCGCCGATGTCACCGCCAAGGACCTGATCCTCGCCATCATCGCGAAGATCGGCACCGGCGGCGGCCAGGGCTATGTCATCGAGTACCGCGGCCCGGCCATCGAGAAGCTGTCGATGGAAGCCCGGATGACCGTCTGCAACATGTCGATCGAGGCGGGCGCGCGGGCCGGCATGATCGCCCCCGACCGCACCACGTTCGACTATCTGCAGGGCCGTGACCACGCCCCCACGGGCGCGGACTGGGACGCCGCCGTCGAGTACTGGCAGACCCTGCGCACCGACGACGACGCGGTCTTCGACCACGAGGTCTACATCGACGGTGCCTCACTGGCCCCGTTCGTCACCTGGGGCACCAACCCCGCCCAGGGCGCCCCGCTGAGCGCCTCGGTGCCGGACCCGGCGTCGTTCGACGACCCCAGCGACCGCCAGGCCGCCGAGAAGGCCCTGGAGTACATGGGACTTCACGCGGGCCAGCCGTTGCGCGAGGTCAAGGTCGACACCGTCTTCGTCGGCTCCTGCACCAACGGCCGGATCGAGGATCTGCGGGCCGCGGCGTCCATCGTCGAGGGCCGACAGGTGGCTGACGGCGTCCGCATGCTGGTCGTCCCCGGCTCGGTCCGGGTCGCCCTGCAGGCCGTCGCCGAGGGCCTGGACAAGGTCTTCACCGCTTCCGGCGCCGAATGGCGGCACGCCGGTTGCTCGATGTGCCTGGGCATGAACCCCGACCAACTCGCCCCTGGTGAGCGCTCCGCGTCCACCTCCAACCGCAACTTCGAGGGACGGCAGGGCAAGGGCGGCCGTACGCACCTGGTATCGCCGCAGGTCGCCGCCGCCACGGCGGTACTCGGGCACCTCGCTTCGCCCGCGGACCTGACCGACTCCGACGCCCGTACCGCTGTGGAGGCCTGATACCGATGGAAGCGTTCACCACACACACCGGCCGGGCCGTCCCGCTGCGCCGCAGCAACGTCGACACCGACCAGATCATCCCGGCCCACTGGCTGAAGAAGGTCACCCGCAACGGCTTCGAGGACGGGCTCTTCGAGGCCTGGCGCAAGGACGAGAAATTCGTTCTCAACCTGCCCGAGCGCGCGGGGGCGACCGTGTTGGTCGCCGGCTTCGACTTCGGCACCGGCTCGTCCCGCGAGCACGCGGTGTGGGCGCTGCAGAACTACGGCTTCAAAGCCGTGATCTCGTCCCGCTTCGCGGACATCTTCCGGGGCAACTCGCTCAAGAACGGCCTGCTCACGGTCGTGCTGCCGCAGGAGACCGTCGAGCGGCTGTGGAAGCTGACCGAGGCCGACCCGACCGCCGAGGTCACGGTCGACCTGGTGGCAAGGGAAGTGCGCGCCGAGGGCATCACCGCGGCGTTCGAGCTGGACGACAACGCCCGCTGGCGCCTGCTGGAAGGGCTGGACGACATCAGCCTGACCCTCGCCAACGAGGCGGACATCACCACCTATGAGCGCTCCCGCCCGGCGCACAAGCCGAGCACCGTGCAGGTCTGACCGTCCCTGCGAGGGGATCCGGCCGGATTTCGAAGCGCCTTCCGCGGTCCGCGGGGGGCGCTTCGGCATGCCCGGACCACCGTATTGGCCCTGTCGCACGAGACATTGGTCCTGTCGTGCGCGACAACTCACCGCAGATGGCACAATCGGTACATGGAACGCGATGGCCAACTCGAGCTCTACGGGGTCCTCGCCGCCCGGCTGAAGGAGGCGCACGCGCGCGTCGCGAATCTCCAAGTACCCGATGACGTAAGGCTGGAGTTGAACCGGAAACTCCTCGTCGTGACTGCTGCGGCCAAGCATGATCTCGCCGGTGCGGCACGGCGTCTGGACGTCTTCCTGCGGGAGCTCGACCAGGGCAGATTTCTTGATCAAGGAACTGTCTGAGAGCCGAGTTCGTTGCGGCACAAGGGTGATTCGCCCGTTTCGTATTTGATTTGCGGTATATATCCGCCTAACGTGCGAAAAAGCCCGTACTCATTCGCCGGGCAAAGTTTCCGAAGGGGAAGACGTGAACAAGGCGCAGCTCGTAGAAGCGATTGCCGACAAGGTAGGTGGCCGCCAGGCCGCCGCGGACGCGGTTGACGCGGTTCTCGACGCGATCGTCCGCGCGGTCGTCTCCGGCGACCGGGTCTCGGTCACCGGATTCGGTTCGTTCGAGAAGGTCGACCGTCCCGCCCGCTATGCCCGCAACCCCCAGACCGGGGAGCGGGTCCGGGTCAAGAAGACCTCGGTGCCGCGCTTCCGCGCGGGTCAGGGCTTCAAGGACCTGGTCAGCGGGGCCAAGAAGCTCCCGAAGAACGATGTCGCGGTCAAGAAGGCGCCCAAGGGCAGCCTGAGTGGCGGGGCTTCCACCCGTACCACCGCCAAGGCCGCGGCCAAGAAGGCCACCGCCAAGAAGGCCACCGCGGCGAAGAAGGCCGTGACCGCCAAGAAGGCGGCTCCCGCGAAGAAGACGGTGACCGCCAAGAAGACCACGGCGAAGAAGACCACCGCCGCGGCGAAGAAGGCGACCCCGGCCAAGAAGGCCGCCACCGCCAAGAAGGCCGCCGCCAAGAAGTCCGCCCCGGCCAAGAAGGCCACGGCGAAGAAGGCCCCGGCCAAGAAGAGTGCCGCCCGCAAGACCGCTGTGAAGCGGACTGCGAAGAAGTAGTCACCACCTGCAGGCCGCGACGGGCCGGGCTCCCCACCAGGGAGCCCGGCCCGCGCCGTTCTCCGGCAGGTCCGGCGGCTCCCGGCCCGCCGCTACGCCTTGGGCGCCTGGGGATCCGCGAAGGTCTGCAGCGTCAGGAAGACCACCCGGCGGTCGTCGCCGTCCCCCTCGGTGCGGATCCGCACCCGCTGGCCCGGCCGCAGCAGCCGCAGGCCCCCCGCGTCGAAGGCCGCCGCGTCGAACGGCAGCGGAGTCCCGTCGTCGAGCAGCACGCTGCCGGCACGTGTCCCGGGGTCGTATGTGTACGCGGTCGCCTGCATGACCGGAAGCCTAGTGAATGCGCCCACCGCCGCGACACCGCGTGCGGCCTCCCGTGGGGACAGGTGCCGCGCCGGTCAGTCGGTGATGAGCAGCCCGGCGGCGACGTCCGCGGTCCGCGGGCCGACCCCCAGGGCCAGCGCCACCCGCAGGTCGGCGGGGGTGTCGACGTCCTGGCGCACGGAGTCCACACCGCGCAGCGTGATCTCCCGGGCGCCGGAGGCCCGGTGCCGGGCCCGGGAGGCACCGCCGAACGCCGGCGCCAGGTCATGACCCGGCGGCGCGGTGAGCAACGTGGTGCCGATCGCCGCCGCATCGGCCAGAAATGCCCTCCCTGAGGCTCTCGCGGCGCTGTTGAGCACTGCGGACAGCTCCAGCGGGCGCAGGGCCGGGAGATCGGCGTTCAGGGCCGCCACGGCCGCATCGGGAGTGGCGGACCGGATGAGGTGCCCGCCGTACGCGAGAGCCGCGTTGAGTCCGGCCGCCGGAGCGTCCGGCACGATCCGGGCCCCCAGGGCGGCCAGTTCCGCCGCCGCCAGCGGATCGTCGGTGACGACGGTGACGCTCCACACCTGTGCGCAGGCCAGCGCGGCGGCCACGGTGTCCTGGGCGAACGCCAGCGCCAGCCCCGGCCGCACCGTCCCCGCGGCCGGCGCCAGCCGGCTCTTGGCCACGGCGAGCGGCTTCAGCGGTACGACGAGGGACCACATCACGGATACGGGCACCGAACCATTGTGCGGTGACCCACCCGCCCGACGGCCACGGACCCACCCCTTGTTCCTTGGCCCGATTCCCCGCCAGGGGACTCCCGCAGGCACCGGCGACGCAGCTTCCCCGGGGGCGCGCCCCTCGCCCCGCCCGCCCTGGCGTTACGGTGTGCGTACCGGCGACACTTGTGCGGCTGCACTGGTGCAGCCTCGTGCAATGAGGAGGAAGTTCTGGTGTCCCGCCGCAGAATCGGCTTCTGGTACCGGCTCGCAGCCGCCATCGCGAAACCGCCGCTTCTTGTCCTCTTCAAGCGGGATTGGCGCGGAATGGAGCACATTCCGGCCGGCGGTGGATTCATCACGGCCGTCAACCACAACTCATTCCTCGACCCGCTGTCGTACGGCCATTTCCAGTACAACACCGGACGGGTTCCGCGCCTGCTCGCGAAGGCCGGGCTCTTCAAGATCTTCTTTGTCGGCATGATGCTGCGCGGAACAGGTCAGATTCCGGTCTACCGGGAGTCCACGGACGCCGCCAACGCGTTCCGCGCCGCCGTCGCCGCGATCAACTCCGGCGAATGCGTCGCGTTCTATCCGGAGGGCACGCTCACCCGTGATCCCGACCAGTGGCCGATGACCGGCAAGACCGGCGCCGCACGGGTCGCGCTGCTCACCAAGGCGCCGGTGATCCCGGTCGCGCAATGGGGCGCCAACGAGGCGATGCCGCCGTACGCCAAGGGAAAGAAGTTCTTCCTCTTTCCCCGGAAGACCCTGCGGGTGATCGCCGGCCCGCCCGTCGACCTGTCGCGGTTCTACGGCGAGGAGCCCACCGCGGAGGTGCTGCGCGAGGTCACCGAGGTGATCATGGTGGAGATCACCGAGCTGCTCGCCGTGCTGCGCGGGGAGCCCGCGCCCGCCGCGCTCTACGACCCGCGCCAGGCGGCTCGTGCCCGCCGGGCGGACAAGGCGGAACGGGCCGCGAAGACCGGCGGCACCACGCGGAAGCCCGCACCGGAGCCCGTGCCGCGGCCCGCACCGGAACCCGAGCCCGTACGGCAGCCCGTGAAGAACCCGACGGATCAGCAGGAGGAGTCGTAAGTGTCAACGCGCTGCGCGGTGTACGGAACCGGCTCCTGGGGCACCGCGTTCGCGATGGTGCTCGCCGACGCCGGATGTGACGTCTCGCTGTGGGGACGCCGGCCCGAGCTGGTCGAGGCGGTCAACGCCACCCACATGAACCCCGACTACCTGCCGGGAATCGCGCTCCCCGAGGCCGTACGGGCCACCACCGACCCGGCCGAGGCCGCCAGGGACGCCGAATTCGTCGTCCTGGCCGTCCCGTCGCAGACGCTGCGCGGCAACCTCGCCGAGTGGGCGCCCCTGCTGCGCCCCGACGCCGTCCTGGTCAGCCTGATGAAGGGTGTCGAACTCGGCACCGCCAAGCTGATGAGCGAGGTCATCGAAGAGGTGGCCAAGGCCGGCCCCGAGCGGGTCGCGGTGCTCTCCGGCCCCAACCTGGCCAAGGAGATCGCCGCCCGGCAGCCCGCCGCCTCCGTGGTCGCCTGCCGCGACGAGTCGGTGGCCCAGCGGTTCCAGGCCGCGTGCCACACCGCCTACTTCCGCCCGTACACCAACGCCGACGTGGTCGGCTGCGAACTCGGCGGAGCGGTCAAGAACGTCATCGCGCTCGCCGTCGGCATCGCCGACGGCATGGGGCTCGGCGACAACACCAAGGCCTCGCTGATCACCCGCGGGCTGGCCGAGACGACGCGGCTGGGCCTGGCGATGGGGGCCGACGCGCACACCTTCGCGGGGCTGGCCGGCATGGGCGACCTGGTCGCCACCTGCTCGTCGCCGCTGTCCCGCAACCACACCTTCGGCACCAACCTCGGCCGCGGCATGTCGCTCGCGGAGACCATCGCGGTCACCCGGCAGACTGCCGAGGGCGTGAAGTCCTGCGAGTCGGTGGCCGATCTGGCACGCCGGCACGGTGTCGACATGCCGATCACGGACACCGTCGTGGACATCGTGCACAACGGGAAGCCGCCGGTCGTGGCCGTCAAGGAGCTGATGTCCCGCTCCGCGAAATCCGAGCGGTAGGGTCAACGAACCATGAGCAATCTGCCTTCTTCCCAGACTCCCGACCAACCGCAGCGCAAGCCTCGGGTAGCGCTCGTCTTCGGCGGACGCAGCTCCGAGCACGGGGTGTCGGTGGTCACCGCGGCCAGCGTGCTGCGGGCCATCGACCGGTCGAAGTACGACGTCCTTCCCATCGGGATCACGACGGACGGCCGCTGGGCGCTGACCAGCGACGACCCGGACCGGATGGGGATCACCGACCGCCGGATGCCGACCGTGGAACAGGTCACCGACCACGAGGGCACCGTCGTGCTCCCGGTCGACCCGGCCAACCGCGAGGTCGTCTACAGCGAGCCCGGAGTGGTGCCCAAGGCCCTCGGCGACGTCGATGTCGTCTTCCCCGTGCTGCACGGCCCCTACGGCGAGGACGGCACCCTGCAGGGCCTGCTGGAGCTGTCCGGCGTGCCCTACGTGGGTGCGGGCGTCCTCGCCTCGGCCGTCGGCATGGACAAGGAGTACATGAAGCGGGTCTTCATCTCCTTCGGCCTGCCGGTCGGGCCGTATCTGGTGATCCGGCCGCGTGACTGGGAGAACGACCAGGAGACCGCCCGCCGGAGCATCGTGGAGTTCGCCGCGGACCACGGCTGGCCGCTCTTCGTGAAGCCCGCCCGCGCGGGCTCGTCCATGGGCATCAGCAAGGTCGAGGACGCGTCCGGTCTCGACGAGGCGATCGAGGAGGCCCGGCGGCACGACCCGAAGGTCATCGTCGAGTCGCTGCTGCGCGGCCGTGAGATCGAGTGCGGCGTCCTGGAGTTCGAGGACGGCCCGCGCGCCAGCCTTCCGGCGGAGATCCCGCCGGTCACCGCCCACGACTTCTACGACTTCGAGGCCAAGTACATCGACTCGGCCGAGGGCATCGTGCCGGCGCCGCTCACCCCCGAGCAGACCGCGGAGGTGCAGCGGCTCGCCGTCGCGGCCTTCGACTCGGTCTCCTGCGAGGGCCTGGTGCGCGCGGACTTCTTCCTGCTCGACAGCGGAGAGTTCGTCATCAACGAGATCAACACGATGCCCGGCTTCACGCCCATCTCCATGTACCCGCGGATGTGGCAGGAGAGCGGCGTGGAGTACCCGGAGCTGGTGGACCGGCTGATCCAGGCCGCACTGCGCCGCCGGACCGGGCTGCGCTAGAACACGGCTCGCTCCAGGCCGCCGCCCGCGCCAGGGCGCGGCCCAGGGCGTGTTGCGAAAGTCCCGCCTGGCCCACGACGCCTGGCACGCGCCCTCGCTGCGTTGTCGGGCTCGTCCACGTACGGTCCAGTACGAGGACGACCCTCCGCCTTGCGAGCGCACGCACCAGACGCCGTGGGCCACGCCCTCCGGGCGAACGGCGCTCCTTTCGAAACACGCCCTAGAGCTCGTTCGGGATCGTCTTCTTGACGGCGCCGGCGAGGTCGGTGAGGGGACCGACGTCGCCGGCGTACTTCTTGGGGAGGGTGACCTCGACGTACGCCTTGCGCAGCGTCGTGGTGAGCTTGAAGCTGCCGTCGCCCTGGGCCTGGATCAGCCAGCCGACGCCGTCCACCTCCACCGAGTCCGCGCTGGAATCGTTCATCGCCTGCGGCCTCGGCACCCCGCAGCGCAGCACGATCGCCGGATTTCCCCACCCGGCGGTGAAGTCGGACGCGGGCCTGAGATCATGCACGCCGAGTCCATTGACGGAGTGCGGCAGATCCCGGTGCAGCGCACGGCAGTAGACGGCGGCCCGCGCGTCCGGAGCCGGAACGGGCGTCTCATCGGCCGGACCGGCTGCGGAAACGAAGACCGCCGCCGCGGACAAGCACGCGACGGCGGCAACGGAAATCAGCGCGAACCGGCGAAAAGCTATCACCGGACGAGCATAGTCGGGGGCTACAGATGGACGACGGGACAGGTCAGAGTACGGGTGATCCCGTCCACCTGCTGTACCTTCGCGACCACCATGCGGCCCAGGTCGTCGACCGTGTCTGCCTGGGCCCGGACGATGACGTCGTAGGGACCGGTGACATCTTCGGCCTGAATGACGCCGGAGATCTTCGCAATCGTCTCCGCTACTGCCGAGGCCTTCCCAACCTCGGTCTGGATCAAGATGTACGCCTGTACCACGGAACCTCCAGGGCGGCTTCGAGGATCATGTGGGAGGGGGGACGCCACGTTATCGCGTCGCCGCACGGCGCGGGGAGACCCGCGCGGTACCGAGCACTCGCTTTGAGCGGAATCTCCAGGGGAATGACGACGTGAAAGGGACAAACAGATGAAGGGGACCGTGGGCGAGTTGGGGGAGTTCGGGTTGATCAGGGAGTTGACCTCCCGGCTCACGACCACTCCCAATGTACGCCTGGGGCCTGGGGACGACGCGGCGGTGGTGGCCGCGCCGGACCGCCGGGTGGTCGCCACCACCGATGTGCTGCTCGAAGGCCGGCACTTCCGGCGTGACTGGTCGACCGCCTACGACGTCGGCCGCAAGGCCGCGGCACAGAATCTCGCGGACATCGCCGCGATGGGCGCGGTGCCCACCGCGGTCCTGCTGGCGCTGGTCGTCCCGGCAGAGCTGCCGGCCACCTGGCCGATCGAGCTGATGGACGGCATCCGCGACGAGTGCCAGGTGGCGGGTGCCGCCGTGGTCGGCGGCGACGTGGTGCGCGGCGACACGATCACGGTCGCGATCACCGCCCTCGGCGACCTGCGCAACCGCGAGCCCGTCACCCGGTCCGGCGCCCGGCCCGGCGACGTCATCGCGGTGACCGGCTGGCTGGGCTGGTCGGCGGCCGGCCTCGCGGTGCTCTCCCGCGGCTTCCGCTCGCCGCGCGCCTTCGTCGAGGCGCACCGGCGGCCCGAGCCGCCGTACCACGCGGGCCCCGCGGCGGCCGAGCTCGGCGCCACCGCGATGACGGACGTCAGCGACGGACTGGTGGCCGACCTCGGGCACATCGCGACGGCCAGCGGGGTGCTGATCAACCTGAAGTCCGCGGACATCGACGTACCCGCGCAGATGTCCGACATCGGGCAGGCGGTCGGCGTGGACCCGCTGCACTGGGTGCTGACCGGGGGAGAGGACCACGCGATCGTCGCGGCCTTCCCGCCCGACGTGAAGCTCCCGGCCCGCTGGCGGGTGATCGGCGAGGTGCTCAAGGCCCCCGGCACCCCGCACGTCACCGTGGACGGCGCCGCCTGGGACAAGGCCGGCGGCTGGGACCACTTCGGCGACACCACGGCGCAGGGCGCCGGGGACTAGGTTCACGGGTATGCGACTGTCCCCGCCCAGGGTGCTCACCGTCGCCGGATCCGATTCCGGCGGCGGTGCGGGCATCCAGGCCGACCTGAAGACGATGCTGGCGCTCGGCGTGCACGGCATGAGCGTGCTGACCGCGGTCACCGCGCAGAACTCGCTGGGCGTCCAGGGGGCCTGGGAGCTGCCGGTGGCGGCCGTTCGCGCGCAGTTCCGCGCCGTGGTCGACGACATCGGCGTGCAGGCCGTCAAGACCGGCATGCTCTCCTCGGCCGCGATCGCCTCCGAGGTGGCCGCTCTGCTGGCGGACGTGGGCGCCCCCGTGGTCGTCGACCCGGTCGGCATCTCCAAGCACGGGGACTCCCTGCTGACGGCCGGGGCGCTGGAGGTCGTCCGCACCGAGCTGCTGCCCGTGGCCACCGTCGCCACCCCGAACCTCGACGAGGTCACCCAGCTGACGGGTGTCGTGGTGGACGGCGAGGCGGCGATGGGCGAGGCCGCGGAAGCGGTACTGGCGCTCGGGCCGCGCTGGGTCCTGATCAAGGGCGGCCATCTCGACGGCGACGCCGTGGACCTGCTCTCCGACGGTTCGCGGGAGCACTGGTTCCGCGCCGTCCGGTACGACAACCGGCACACCCACGGCACCGGCTGCACGCTGGCCAGCGCCATCGCCTCGTACCTGGCGCTGGGCCTGGAGGTGCCGGCGGCGGTCGGCGCCGCCAAGGACTACGTCACGGGCGCCATCGCGGCCGGCTTCCGGCTGGGCGGCGGCATCGGCCCGGTGGACCACGCCTGGCGGCAGCGCCGGGAGCTCTGAGCGCCGAGCTGCTGGTGGCGTCAGCGCCCGGCGACCGGCCCTGAGCGCAGGAAAACCGGCCCCGAACGCAGGAAAGCCGCCCCTGAACGCAAGAAAACCGGCCCACCCTGAGGTGGACCGGCTTCGAGTAGCCGCAAGGCTGCGCTGCTACGACGTGTACGCGTCAGCGCGAGACCTTGCCGGCCTTGATGCACGAGGTGCAGACATTGAGGCGCTTCGGCGTCCGACCGACCACAGCACGCACCCGCTGAATGTTGGGATTCCAACGGCGGGGAGTACGGCGGTGCGAGTGGGAAATAGCGTTGCCGAAGCCCGGCCCCTTGCCGCAGACGTCGCAGTTGGCAGCCACGGGTCACTCCAAAGACTTCGAGATGCACTTACAGTGAAAAGCCCGGGAGATTCCCGGACAACCGGAGCAGCATACAACGGCCACTCCCGCACAACGAAATTACCACGGTCGCGGGGTCCGCCGCCCCGGCCGACTGCCGCCGTGACCGGTGTCACGGATACCCTCACCTGCAGCAGTCTCCGCTTCAGGTGTCCGCAGGAGGACTTGGTGCCGCACACGCTCGACGCTTCCGCGGTGCGCGCGTGGTGCCGACTGGCCCTCCAGGCGCTGGGCCGGGCCCGCGAGGAGATCGACGCGATCAACGTGTATCCGGTCGCCGACGGGGACACCGGCACCAATCTGTACCTGACGATGGAATCAGCCGCCCAGTCCGTCGACGCCGTCTTCGACGGTCATGCCGCCTCCGGACACACCCCCGACCTCGCCCAGGCCTTCCGCGCGATGTCCCACGGCGCCCTGATAGGCGCCCGCGGCAACTCCGGCACGATCCTCGCCCAGCTGCTGCGCGGCATGACGGAAGCGCTCACGGACGATCCTGCGACGGGAAACGTGGCGTCGAAGGCGGCGGGCAACGGAGCCGTTGGGGGTGCCGCCGCGGCCGGTGATCAGGACACCGCCGAACTGCTGCGCCGGGCGCTGCGCCGGGCCGCCGGGTCCGCGTACCTGGCGGTCGCCCACCCCGTCGAGGGGACGATGCTCACCGTCGCCACCGAGGCGGCCACCGCCGCGGAGCGGGACGGCGGCGGTCCGGTCTCCGTCGCGAGAGCCGCCCACCAGGGCGCGCGCATCGCACTCGCCGCCACCACCGGCCAGCTCGCCGTACTCGGCCGGGCCGGCGTCGTGGACGCGGGTGGACGCGGCCTGGTGGCCGTGCTGGGCGCCCTCGCCGACGCGCTGGCCGGTGAGGTGCCGATGGGACCGCTGGCCGATCACGCGCCGCCCGTCCCGTACGGCTGCCGCGACGAGGACGGCTCGGACCCGCACGTCGTGCCCGGCGGGCCCGCCTTCGAGGTCATCTACCTGCTGGAGGCGTCCGACACCGCCCTGCCCGCGCTGCGCGGGCGGCTGGACGCCCTCGGGGACTCCCTGGTGGTCGTCGGCGGCGACGGCCTGTGGAACGTCCATGTCCACGTGGACGATGCGGGAGCCGCCATCGAGGCCGGTATCGAGGCCGGTCGCCCCTACCGGATCCGCGTCACCCACTTCGGCGATCAGGTCCGTGAGCGGCCCGACACGGACACCGACACCCCCGTGGTGCCCGATGCGGTTTCCCGGCACCACGAGGGTGCCGGGGACAGCGGGCGGCCACCGGAGCGGGTGCGGCGCGCCGTCGTCGCCGTCGTACGGGGTGACGGGCTGGCCGACCTCTGCGCCCAGGCCGGTGCGACCGTCGTCGCCGTCCGCCCCGGCGACCCGCCCGCCAGCGGCGAGATCGCGGCCGCGATCCGCCGTGCCAACGCCCGCGAAGTGGTGCTCCTCCCGAACGATGTGGAACTGCGGCACGCCGCCGGCGCCGCCGCCGACCGGGCCCGCGCCGACGGCGTCCGGGTCGCCCTGATCCCCACCCGCTCCCCGGTGCAGGGCATCGCCGCGCTCGCCGTCCACGAGCCCGCACGGCGCTTCGACGAGGACGTCGTCGCCATGACCTCGGCGGCCGGCGCCACCCGCTACGCGGAACTGGCCGTCGCCGAGCACCAGTCCTGGACCATGGCCGGCATCTGCCAGGCCGGCGACGTCCTCGGGCTGATCGACGGCGATGTCGCGGTCATCGGCGGGAACCTGGTCGAGACCGGCACGATCGTCCTCGACCGCATGCTGGCCGCGGGCGGCGAGATGGTCACCCTCGTCCTCGGCGCCGGCGCCCCGCCCGACCTCGCGGACCGCATCGAGGCCCACGTCCAGGCCGGCCACATCGCGGTGGACACCGTCGTCTACCAGGGCGGCCAGCAGACCTGCCCGCTCCTCATCGGCGTCGAATAACCGCTCGCCGCAGGCCGCACCCGCTTTGTCACTGCCGTGCGCAAAGATGGACCCGATGTCTGCCCTGGACGAACCCCTGAAGAAGTCGGTCGGCGGCCGCACGGCAAAAGTGCTCGCCGACCACCTCGACCTGCACACCGTCGGCGACCTGCTGCACCACTACCCGCGCCGGTACGCCGAGCGCGGCGAGCTGACGCGGCTGGCCGACCTCCCGCTCGACGAGCACGTCACCGTCGTCGCGGAGATCGCCAAGGCCGACAAGAGGACGTACAACGGCGGCACGGGCGTCCGCCTGGAGGTCGTCGTCACCGACGGCAGCGGTTCGCTGACCCTGGTGTTCTTCAGCAAGGCGGCGCACGCGCACGCCCACCGGCTGATCCCCGGCCGCCGCGGGATGTTCTCCGGCAAGGTCTCGGTCTTCAACCGCACCCGCCAGCTCGCCCACCCCGACTACCAGTTGCTGGACGCGGAGGACGCCAAGGGCGGGGAGTCGGACGTGGCGGCCGCGTTCGCCAACCAGCAGATCCCGCTCTACCCCGCGTGCAAGCAGATCAGCTCCTGGCAGATCGCGCAGTCCGTGCAGACGGTCCTCGACTCGATGCGGGGCACCAGCTGGGCGGGCGTCGGCGAACCGCTGCCGGCCGCGCTGCGCGAGGCGCGAGGCCTGGCGCCGCTCTCCGAGGCGCTGGAGAAGATCCACCGGCCGCGTACCAAGGCCGACATCGCCGAGGCGCGGGACCGGCTGAAATGGGACGAGGCGTACGTCCTGCAGGTGGCCCTGGCGCGCCGCAGGGCCGCGGACTCCGCGCTGCCCGCCACCCCGCGCGTGCCGCACGCCGACGGGCTGATGACCACGTTCGACACCCGGCTGCCGTTCACCCTCACCGAAGGCCAGCAGAAGGTCTCCGCCGAGATCTTCGCCGACCTGGCGACCGAACACCCCATGCACCGGCTCCTCCAGGGCGAGGTCGGCTCCGGCAAGACGCTGGTCGCGCTGCGCGCCATGCTCGCCGTCGTCGACTCCGGCGGCCAGGCCGCGATGCTGGCGCCCACCGAGGTGCTCGCCCAGCAGCACCACCGGTCGATCACCGAGATGATGGGCGACCTCGCCGGCGGGGGCATGCTCGGTGGCGCGGAGAACGCCACCAAGATCGTGCTGCTCACCGGCTCCATGGGGGTGCCCGCCCGCCGTCAGGCCCTGCTGGACCTCATCAGCGGTGACGCCGGGATCGTGATCGGCACGCACGCCCTGATCGAGGACAAGGTCCAGTTCCACGATCTGGGCCTGGTCGTGGTCGACGAGCAGCACCGCTTCGGCGTCGAGCAGCGCGACGCGCTGCGCGCCAAGGCCGCCAAACCGCCGCACCTGCTGGTGATGACCGCGACCCCGATCCCGCGCACGGTCGCCATGACCGTCTTCGGCGACCTGGAGACGTCCGTCCTGGACCAGCTGCCGGCCGGCCGTTCGCCGATCGCCACCCATGTCGTCCCGGCCAAGGACAAGCCGCACTTCCTGTCCCGCGCCTGGGAGCGGGTGCGGGAGGAGGTGTCGAAGGGCCACCAGGCGTACGTGGTCTGCCCCCGCATCGGCGACGAGGAGGACGCGAAGAAGAAGCCGGACGACGCGGAGCGCCGCCCGCCGCTGGCCGTCCTGGACATCGCCGAGCAGCTCGCCGCGGGCCCGCTGGCCGGGCTGCGGGTCGAGGTGCTGCACGGCAGGATGCAGCCGGACGCCAAGGACGACGTGATGCGCCGGTTCGCCGCCGGCCAGGTGGACGTCCTGGTGGCGACCACCGTCATCGAGGTCGGGGTGAACGTCCCGAACTCCACCGTCATGGTGATCATGGACGCCGACCGCTTCGGCGTCTCCCAGCTCCACCAGCTGCGCGGCCGCGTCGGCCGGGGTTCCGCTCCAGGGCTCTGCCTGCTCGTCTCCGAGGCGCACGAGGCGAGCCCCGCCCGGCAGCGCCTCTCCGCCGTCGCGGCGACCCTGGACGGCTTCGAGCTGTCCCGTATCGACCTGGAGCAGCGCCGCGAGGGCGACGTCCTCGGCCAGGCCCAGTCCGGCACCCGTTCGTCGCTGCGCATGCTGACCGTGATCGACGACGAGGAGGTCATCGCCGCCGCCCGCGACGAGGCCACCGCACTGGTCGCCGCGGACCCCGAACTGGCCGACCACCCGGACCTGCGCAGCGCCCTGGAGAGCCTGGTCGACGCGGACCGCGAGGAGTACCTCGACAAGGGCTGAACCGGGCCGCTGAACAGGGCTGAACTGCCGTGCTGAGCAGGGCGATTGTCAGACCCCCCTGAGAGAATGGACGTAGTCCAAGTCGATGGACCTTTGGGGGCAAAAGCATGTCGTTCCGTCATCTCAACGAACTGCCGCTCGGCGACAAGGTCTTCCGGATCGAGCTCGCCAGCGACGACGACACCAACGTCACTCTCACCCTCTCCGGATGGAGTGAGGACGACCCCGACACCCTTCTCGCGTCCGGCGATCTGCGGCTGCCCATGGCGGACGTACCGTCCCTGCGGATCGCTCTCAACCGCGCGCTGCGCGCCCTCGCGCTCGTAGCCGACGTGTCCGAGCCCATCCCCGACCGTGACGTGCTCCGGGAGCTGTTCCCCGGCCACGGCGCCCCCTGGGTGCCGCAGCACGAGGAGGAGCTGCTGCGGCGGTTCCACGACAGCGAGACCATCGCCCGGATAGCCGCCCGCTTCGGGCGGACCCCGGACTCGGTCCGCACCAAGCTGCGTGAGCTGGGGCACGACCCGCGCCGCCCGGAGTTCTGCCCGCCCGACGGCTGCCTGTCCTGGTCCCGCTACGCGTCCACCGCGCTGGTGGGGGCGGTGGAGGAGCCCGGCAGGGAGTGACTCCGTATCGTGGGGGAGCGGCCGCGAACAGCGCCGTTCCCCCACGATGTCGAGGACGTGAAGGACGAGATGACCCGCGTGATCGCCGGAGCCGCCGGTGGCCGCCGCCTGGCCGTGCCCCCGGGCAATGGGACCCGCCCCACCTCGGACCGCGCCAAGGAGGGGATGTTCTCCACCTGGGAGTCGCTGCGCGGCACGCTGAACGGTGCCAGGGTGCTGGATCTGTACGGCGGCTCGGGGGCGATCGGGCTGGAGGCGCTCTCGCGCGGCGCCGAGCACGTCCTGCTGGTCGAGTCCGACCCGGCAGCGGCCCGCACCATCCGGGAGAACGTGCAGATGATCGGGCTGCCCGGCGCCGAGGTGCGGGCCGGCCGGGCCGAGCAGGTCATCGCCGGCCCGGCGCCCGCGACCCCGTTCGACATGGCGTTCCTGGACCCGCCCTACGACATGGGCGACGACGAACTGCGGGAGATCCTGCTCACACTCCGCATTCAGGGGTGGCTGGATGACGACGCGATCGTCACCGTGGAACGGCGCACCCGTGGCGGAGTCTCCCCCTGGCCCGACGGCTTCGAGGCAGTGAGGGCCCGCCGTTACGGCGAGGCGACCCTTTGGTACGGTCGCGCCGCCGAAGTTACCGCCGGGTCATGAACGGCCCGGAGAGCGAGGAGTCTCAGTTGCGTCGCGCAGTCTGTCCGGGGTCTTTCGACCCGATCACCAATGGACATCTCGACATCATCGCCCGCGCTTCCCGGCTCTACGACACCGTGTACGTCGCGGTGATGATCAACCAGTCCAAGCAGGGTCTGTTCTCGGTCGAGGAGCGCATCGCCCTCATCCAGGAAGTCACCGCGGAATTCGGGAACGTGCAGGTCGAGTCGTTCCACGGGCTGCTCGTCGACTTCTGCAAGCAGCGCGACATCCCGGCCATCGTCAAGGGTCTGCGCGCGGTCAGCGACTTCGACTACGAGCTGCAGATGGCGCAGATGAACATCGGGCTGTCCGGGGTCGAGACGCTCTTCGTGCCGACCAACCCCACCTACAGCTTCCTCTCCTCCAGTCTCGTCAAGGAGGTGGCCCAATGGGGCGGTGACATCTCCCACTTGGTGCCGCCGACGATCCTGGCGGCTCTCAACGACCGGCTCGGGCAGCGCTAGAGTCTGCATGTCCCGTCCGGACCCGGCCGGGCCCCGCTGAGGAAAGACTGACGCCCGTGGACGTGCAGAAGAAGCTCGACGAGATCGTCGCGGCCATCGAAGGCGCGCGGTCCATGCCGATGTCCGCCTCGTGCGTGGTCAACCGTGCCGAGCTGCTGAGCAGGCTCGAAGAGGTGCGCTCCGCGCTCCCCGACTCGCTGTCGCAGGCCGAGGCGCTGCTGGGCGGCCGCGAGCAGATGGTCGAGGAGGCCCGCCTCGAGGCGAACCGGATCATCGAGTCGGCGCACGCCGAGCGCGACTCGATGATCTCGGACACCCAGGTCGCCCGCCAGTCCCAGGACGAGGCGGAGCGCATCGTGGCCGAGGCCCGCCGCGAGGCGGAGGAGATCCGCGCCGAGGCCGACGACTACGTGGACAGCAAGCTCGCCAACTTCGAGGTCGTGCTCACCAAGACCATCGGCTCCGTCGACCGCGGCCGCGAGAAGCTGCTCGGCCAGGGCCCCGGTCTGGACGAGCAGGGCTACGAGGACGCGGACGCCCCCGAGCGCAGCGCCGACCCGGAGACGCTGCGGCGCCGGGCCGACGACTACGTGGACGCCAAGCTGGGCGCCTTCGAGGCGGTGCTCTCCAAGACCCTGGAGGCCGTCGGCCGCGGCCGGCTCAAGCTGACCGGCCACAGCGTCGCCGACGAGCTGGGCGCCCACATGGCGGCCCAGGACGCCGCGGACGCGGCGGGCGGCCACCAGACCGACGCCGAGTTCATGGCGGGCCTGGCGGCCCCGGTCCCCGCACAGACCCAGCAGACGGACTACTCGTACGACGCGACGCCGGCCACGCCGGACTACGGGTACCAGCAGGACTACGGCCAGCAGGCCGCCTACTCCGACCCGTACGCGGCCCAGCAGCAGCAGGGATACCCGGAGCAGGCCGGCTACGGCGGCTACCAGCCGGACTACGGGCAGCAGACCTACGCCGACCCGCAGGGCCAGTACCAGCAGCAGCCGTACGACCAGCAGCCGCAGCACCAGCCCCAGCACCAGGCCGCGGCGCTGGACGAGACCAGCCTCTTCGACACCGGCATGATCGATCTGAACCGGCTGCGGGAGCTGGAACAGGGGCGCTGAACGCGCTGGTCACGTGGGGGGTCAGAGGGGGTCAGGGGAGAAAAAGCGGGGCGGCGCGAAGCGTCTCGTCGCAAGGGTGGTGGTTGGTGACGGGTGGGCGAGTTGGGTCCTGCCCGGACGTCCAGTATCCTGACCTTTCCAGCCGTGTGAATCGCCGGCTCTTTGGGCTGCCCACCCTCCGGGGTGAGGGCAAGCCGCACCGATGAAAGAGGAAGCCCTGAAAACCCCCCGTCTCGACCACCGCGAGCCTCTCGTGTTCGACACGCACGAGCTGGGTCGTCGTCCTGGTTCGATGCGGAAGGTCTCCCGTTCGGTGCCGGCACCCAAGGATCTCGGTATCGAGGTCATCGGGGTGCCCGAGGGCACGGCAGTACAGCTGGAGCTCCGACTGGAGTCGGTCATGGAGGGGGTACTTGTCACAGGTACCGTCCGTGCGCCGCTCTCGGGAGAGTGCGTAAGGTGTCTGGAGCCGTTCGAGCGCAAGCTCGATGCGGACTTCCAAGAGATGTACTCCTACCCCGACGCCGACACCCGGACCGCCCGCAAGGACGAAGCCGGTGACGACGCGGAGGAGGAGGACGTTCTCTTCCTCGAGGACGACCTGTTCGATCTCGAACCCGCGCTGCGGGACGCGGTGGTGCTCGCACTGCCGCTGCAGCCGGTGTGCCAGGAAGACTGCCCGGGACTGTGCTCCGATTGCGGAGAGCGGCTCGCGGACGACCCGGACCACCACCATGAGGTCGCCGACATTCGGTGGGCGGCCCTGCAGGAATTTAAGAAGAGCGGTGCCGACCAGGGCGCCGACGAGAACCAGGAGAAGTAGCCGTGGCTGTTCCGAAGCGGAAGATGTCGCGCAGCAACACGCGCCACCGCCGTGCGCAGTGGAAGGCTGTTGCCGTGAGCCTGGTGGCGTGCGAGAGCTGCCACCAGCCGAAGCAGAGCCACATCGCGTGCCCGAGCTGCGGCACGTACAACCGTCGTCAGGTCCTCGAGGTCTGATCGGCGGGTGACAGGCTTCATGTCAGACGCCAAATCGCCGAAGCAGGCGCCGGCGGACACAGCCTGGCCTCACACGCTTCTGGAAGGGCGGCTCGGGTACACACTCGAGCCCGCCCTTCTGGTGCGTGCGCTGACCCATCGTTCGTTCGCGTACGAGAACGGCGGTCTGCCCACCAACGAGCGGCTGGAGTTCCTCGGGGACTCCGTGCTCGGCCTGGTGGTCACGGACACGCTGTACCGCACCCACCCCGACCTGCCCGAAGGCCAGCTGGCCAAGTTGCGGGCCGCGGTGGTCAACTCTCGTGCGCTGGCGGAAGTGAGTCGCGAACTCGACCTGGGCGGATTCATCCGGCTGGGACGGGGCGAGGAAGGCACGGGCGGCCGGGACAAGGCATCGATCCTCGCGGACACCCTCGAGGCGGTCATCGGCGCGGTCTATCTGGACCAGGGTCTGGATGCCGCGTCCGAGTTCGTGCACCGCCTCTTCGATCCGCTGATCGAGAAGTCGTCCAACCTCGGGGCCGGCCTGGACTGGAAGACCAGTCTCCAGGAGCTGACCGCGAGCGAGGGCCTCGGTGTTCCCGAATACGTGGTCACCGAGTCGGGTCCCGACCATGAGAAGACCTTCACGGCTGCCGCCCGCGTCGGTGGTGTCGAGTACGGCGCCGGCACCGGCCGCAGCAAGAAGGAAGCAGAACAGCAGGCGGCCGAGGCCGCCTGGCGTGCGATCCGCGAATCCGCCTCAGCGGCGAGCTGATCGCACACCCGTCAGAACGAGCCCACCGACGATCAGTCGGTGGGCTCGACGCGTACCCGGAGGAGGGGCGTTGCCCGAGCTGCCTGAGGTCGAAGTGGTCCGCATCGGGCTGGAGCGCTGGGTCACCGGGCGCACCGTCGCGGACGCGGAGGTGCTGCACCCGCGCGCCGTCCGCCGCCACCTCGCGGGCGCCGGGGACTTCACGGACCGGCTCGCCGGCGCGCTGATCGGCCCGGCCCGCCGCCGGGGCAAATACCTGTGGCTGCCGCTGGACGGGACGACCGCGCTGCTCGGGCACCTCGGGATGAGCGGCCAGCTGCTGATCCAGCCGCACGCGGCCCCTGACGAGACCCATCTGCGGGTCCGGATCCGGTTCGACGACGAGCTCGGCACCGAGCTGCGCTTCGTCGACCAGCGCACCTTCGGCGGTCTGTCGCTCCATGACGTCGTGCCGGGCAGT
This sequence comes from Streptomyces sp. H39-C1, assembly GCF_027158125.1. Taxonomy (NCBI): domain Bacteria; kingdom Bacillati; phylum Actinomycetota; class Actinomycetes; order Kitasatosporales; family Streptomycetaceae; genus Streptomyces; species Streptomyces sp. H39-C1. The sequence continues at coordinate 4,839 of NZ_JAPVLS010000115.1, read as the reverse complement.
CCGCTGGCGCTGCCCGTACCGCTCGCGCACATCGCGCCGGACCCGCTGGAGGACGCCTTCGACGAGGAGGCGTTCCACGCCGCGCTGCGCCGCCGCCGGACCACCATCAAGCGCGCCCTGCTCGACCAGTCGCTGATCAGCGGGGTCGGCAACATCTACGCCGACGAGGCGCTGTGGCGCTCCCGGCTGCACTACGAGCGGCCCACCGCGACGATGACCCGGCCCAGGACGGCCGAGCTGGTGACACACATCCGCGAGGTGATGAGCGACGCGCTGGCGGCCGGCGGCACGAGCTTCGACAGCCTGTACGTCAACGTGAACGGCGAATCCGGGTACTTCGACCGGTCGCTGGACGCGTACGGGCGCGAGGACGAGCCCTGCCGCCGCTGCGGTACCGCGATCCGCCGCCGTCCGTGGATGAACCGCTCCAGCTACTTCTGCCCGCGCTGCCAGCGCCCGCCGGTTGCCGGCCGCGATCCCCAGTAGCGGGCTCAGGGTTCAGGGCGCACGGCTCTGGGGCTGACGGCTCAGGACTTACGCGCTCGCCTTCGGGGCGTTCCGGGCGGCGTGCGCCGCGTCGTAGGTCTCCCGGGCGGCCAGCACCTCGGGCATCCGGCCCTCGACCAGCTGGATCAGGTCGAGCAGCCTGCGGGTGGTCTCCCGGCCCAGCTCGGTGAGCCGGTACTCGACGCGCGGCGGATTGGTCGTCTGCGCCTCGCGGTGCACCAGCCCGTCGCGCTCCAGGGCGTGCAGCGTCTGGGAGAGCATCTTCTCGCTCACGCCGTCGACCCGGCGGCGCAGCTCGTTGAAGCGCACGGTGTCCTCACCGAGCGCGCCGAGCGTCAGACTGCCCCAGCGGCCGGTGACGTGCTCCAGCGTGCCGCGGGAGGGGCAGTCGCGCTCGAAGACGCTGAACGGGAGCCCGTCGCGCCCGGAGTCGCTCCTGCAGGTGTCCATGGCATGAGCGTACTCCTGGGTTGCGCTGACCCCGGGCTTGCGCTTTCGAAAAGTTAGCCCTTGGTCTCCCTCTCCCGCTCTCCCGCGGGCTCTCCTAGAAGCCGAAGTCCTGCGTCCACCAGGGGCCGCCCGGCGCGTAGTGGACGCCGACGCCGAGGGTCTTGTAGTCGCAGTTCAGGATGTTGGCGCGGTGCCCCGCGCTGTTCATCCAGGCGGTCATCACGGCCTCCGCGTCGGCCTGGCCGCGGGCGATGTTCTCCCCGCCGAGGTTGGTGACGCCGACCGACTTGGCCCGGTCCCAGGGGGTGTCGCCGTCCGGGTCCGTGTGGTCGAAGAAGTCCCGGATCGCCATGTCCTCGCTGAAGGCCTGGGCGAGCTTGGCCAGCGACGGGTCCGCGGTCACGGGGGAGCAGCCGACCTTGACGCGTTCGGCGTTCACCAGCTTCAGCACCGCGGCCTGGGCGGTGACGGCGGTTCCGTCCTGGGTCGGCGTCGGTATCGGCGTCGCGGTGCGGGTCGGCGTCGGGGACGGGGTGGTGGGCCGCGGAGTGACCGGCTTCCGGGTGGGCGTGACCTTGGGGGCCGGGGTGGTGCTGGGCGCGGCGGCCGAGGTCGGCGGTGTCGTCGGCGCCGCCGTTGACGGATTGCCGCCGCGTGTCGTGGTCGGACTGCTCGGCACGTTCGTGCGGCCGGTGGTGCTCGGGGAGGGGGAGCCGGTCTCCGGCAGCGACGGGCCGGACGAGCCGTCCGGCTGGGTGCGCGTCCCGCCGGGGCTGCCCTGGGCGGTGATGCCCCCCGGTCCTCCGTTCAGCGACGACAACAGTCCTGACGACATCGCGACGGCGCCCACGGCCAGAGCGGCGGACGACGCCAGCAGCCCGGTGCGAACGGCGCTGTGCCGTCGCCGAGGGCCCCGGTGGCCCCGACGGCTCCGGGTCGGCGCGACGGCCTCGGTGGCATTGCGACTGTGGCGGCCCATTAATGCTGTCCTCACGGTCTCGGATTAACCCGAACGGGTGAGTCCTGTTGCGGGCCGACTGTAGCGAATGACGCACGGGACCGGAGTGAAGCCTGTGCAACTGACGGGATAGCGTGCACACATGAACGAAAATGTCCGGCTTACGGCCTGGGTGCGCGGGCGCGTCCAGGGCGTCGGCTTCCGCTGGTGGACCCGGGCCAACGCGATGCGGATCGGCGGTCTGGACGGTTACGCCGGCAACCTCGCCGACGGCCGGGTGCAGGTGGTGGCCGAGGGGGACCGCACACGGTGCGAACAGCTGCTCGACTGGCTGGCCACCGGGGACACGCCCGGCCGTGTCGACGGCGTCACCGAGATCTGGGGCCGGCCGCGCGGCGGGTACGACGGGTTCGAGATCCGCTGAGTGTCACGCCCCGCGTACATGCGGTAGGCAATCGCCTACGGCAAGGCTGCCCGGGACAGTTGCCATATCCGGAGTGTCGTGCAAGGCTGCCGACATCGAGGATGATCTCGACGCCCCACGGGCAGCCGCCGGCGCTCTTTCGCCGTGTTTTCTGAGGCTGACCCGATCGCTGGGCTGTGATCGTGTTGACCGTCCAACTATTTGGTGAGACGCTGGAAGCCCCGCGCATCGTAGCCGTAATGCAATCAAAGCGGCGGCTTCGGCGCACCGCGCGGGTGCACATACCCCTCACCCACGACCCTACCGCTCCCGGTCGGTCACTCAGCGTGGAGGACCATCAATCATGGCAAAGGCGCTTCTCGGTTACGTCGGCGGCCCCGACCCGCGACTCCTCGCCGAGATGCGAAGGCTTCAGCAGCGCGTTCAGGATCTGGAGTCCGAGCTTGTTCGGATGCAGACCGAGAACGACGCACTGACTGTGGCGTCGCACGAAGAGTCGCTGCTCAGCAGCATCGATGTATCTCGCGCGGAGCCCGTACCCGCCTGATCCGGACGCATCACCGGACGGGTGCCACGGCACCGCTAGAGTTTTTTGCAAGGGACGCCTCGGCGTCCCTTCGTCGTTCCGTCTTCACCCGCAGGCCCCCCGACGATCACTGTTGTCATCGTCTGATGTGCCCTGCACCTTCCCTGGCGAAACCGAACACGGAAGGTAGAGTCCGACGGCGTGCATCTCAAGAGCCTCACGCTGCGCGGATTCAAATCCTTCGCCTCCGCCACGACGCTGCGCTTCGAGCCCGGCATCACGTGCGTCGTAGGCCCCAACGGGTCCGGTAAGTCCAATGTGGTGGACGCGCTCTCCTGGGTCATGGGGGAGCAGGGGGCCAAGTCGCTGCGCGGCGGCAAAATGGAGGACGTCATCTTCGCCGGCACCACGGGGCGCCCGCCGCTGGGCCGCGCCGAGGTGTCGCTGACGATCGACAACTCCGACGGTGTGCTGCCCATCGAGTACGCCGAGGTCACCATCACGCGGATCATGTTCCGCAACGGCGGCAGCGAGTACCAGATCAACGGCGACACCTGCCGGCTGCTCGACATCCAGGAGTTGCTCTCCGACTCCGGCATCGGCCGCGAGATGCACGTCATCGTCGGCCAGGGCCAGCTCGACTCCGTGCTCCACGCCGACCCGATGGGCCGCCGCGCCTTCATCGAGGAGGCGGCCGGTGTGCTCAAGCACCGCAAGCGCAAGGAGAAGGCGCTGCGGAAGCTCGACGCGATGCAGGCCAATCTCGCGCGCGTCCAGGACCTGACGAACGAACTGCGGCGGCAGCTCAAGCCGCTGGGACGGCAGGCACAGGTCGCCCGGCGGGCCGCCGTCATCCAGGCCGATCTGCGCGACGCCCGGCTGCGGCTGCTCGCCGACGATCTGGTCACCCTGCGCGAAGCGCTGAGCGCCGAGGTCGCCGACGAGGCGTCGCTCAAGGAGCGGCGGGACGCGGTGGAACGGGACCTGGCCGCCGCGCTGCGGCGCGAGACCGCTCTGGAGGAGCAGGTCAGGGCGCTCGCACCGCGGCTGGCCGACGCACAGGCCACCTGGTACGGCCTCTCCCAGCTCGCCGAACGGGTACGCGGCACCATCGGCCTCGCCGAACAGCGGGTGCGGCACGCCACCGGCCAGCCCGCCGAGGAGCGGCGCGGCCGGGAGCCGGAGGACATGGAACGTGAGGCGGCCCGGATCCGCGAGCAGGAGGCGGAACTGACGGAGGCTCTCGACGCGGCGCGGCGGGCACTGGACGACACCGTCGGCCACCGCGCCGCCCTGGAACAGGAGCTCGCGGCCGAGGAGCAGCGGCTGCGGTCCGTGGCGCGGGCGATCGCGGACCGCCGGGAGGGGCTGGCGCGGCTGCAGGGCCAGGTCAACGCGGCGCGCGGCCGGGCCGGTTCCGCGGAGGCGGAGATCGGCCGGCTCGCCACGGCCCGCGACGAGGCACGGGACCGCGCCGAATCCGCGCAGGAGGAGTACGAGGAGCTCAAGGAGCGGGTGGACGGCCTGGAGGCGGACGACTCCGAACTGGAGGAGCGCCTGGCGGCCGCGACGGAGGAGCAGGCGGCGGCCGAGGAGGCGTTCTCGGCCGTCCGCGACGCGGCCACCGCGGCCGAGCGCGAGCGGGCCGCCCTCACCGCCCGGCGCGACGCGCTGGCGCTGGGCCTGCGCCGCAAGGACGGCACCGGCGCGCTGCTCGCCGCGGGCGACCGGCTCACCGGCCTGCTCGGTCCCGCCGCCGAACTGCTCACCGTGGCGCCCGGCTTCGAGATCCCCGTCGCCGCCGCCCTCGGTGCGGCGGCCGACGCCATCGCCGTATCGGGCCCCGCGGCCGCCGCCGACGCGCTGCGGCTGCTGCGCAAGGACGACGCCGGCCGTGCGGCCCTGCTGCTGGCGGACGGCACGTCGTCCGAGGTGTGGCCCGGTGTTCCCGGCGCCGGCACTCCTCCCCACCAC